>JASLJD010000053.1 GCA_030152625.1 Erysipelothrix sp. | reverse complement strand
TTTCAATCGCGCAGTGCTTTCTTTCTTCCGGCAGCTTTTTTATTTCATTTATTGGCGCTTTTTTTATCTTATCGCCAAGACCGTTTAAGAAAAGAAACTCTAGCGACTTGTCTGCGTCGTGATTATTGACAAGGCTTCTTTATTTCGTTAGAATGGAAGCAGTAGGCTAAGAAGAGGCATAGTATAAAGGTTTTGTCTTTACAGAGAGTTAATGTTTGGTGGAAATTAACAAGACAAGCTTTTAGAACTCACCTTGGAGCTAAGCACTTGAAAAGGAAGTAGGGTGTTTCGTGATTCTCGCGTTAAGGGATGAGAGCTCATAAAGATTTGAGAATTAAGGTGGTACCGCGGCTTTTGCCGTCCTTAGGGACTGCCTTTTTTTATTTTAAAAAGGAGTGATTGGATGTATAATCATCAAAAAATTGAGAAGAAATGGCAAGCATATTGGGAAGAAAATAAAACATTCAAAACCGATGTTTATGACTTTGATAAACCTAAATATTATGTCTTAGATATGTTTCCTTATCCATCGGGAGAAGGGCTTCATGTCGGACATCCACGGGGGTATACTGCAACGGATGTCTTAGCTCGTTATAAGCGCATGAAGGGCTACAATGTCCTGCATCCGATGGGATGGGATGCTTTTGGTTTACCAGCCGAACAGTTTGCAATTAAGACCGGAAATCATCCCGCAACATTCACGAAAAAGAATATTGAATACTTCACCAAACAACTTAAAAGCCTTGGCTTTGCCTATGATTGGGATCGTGAAATTGACACAACCGATCCAAGCTTTGTGAAGTGGACACAGTGGATCTTTACGAAATTGTATGAAAAAGACTTGGCCTATGTCGCGGAAATGCCAGTAAACTTCTGCCCAGAATTGGGAACCGTTCTCGCTAATGAGGAAGTGATCGATGGTAAGAGTGAAGTAGGTGGTTTTGAGGTTATTCGTAAACCGATGCGTCAGTGGGTTTTAAAGATTACTGATTATGCTGAACGCTTACTTGAGGATCTCGATCTCATTGATTGGCCCGAGTCGACAAAAGAAATGCAAAGAAACTGGATTGGTCGTTCAGAAGGTGCAGAAGTTATTTTTAAAGTCGATGGTCATGACTTAGAATTCACCGTCTTCACAACCCGTCCTGACACTCTTTTTGGTTCAACTTATTGTGTGCTTGCACCGGAGCATCCTTTCGTTGAAAAGATTACAAGCTCAGAACAAAAAGAAGCAGTTGACGCTTATTTAGAAGAAGTACAGCACAAGTCCGATCTTGAGCGTACCGAGTTAAACAAAGAAAAAACCGGTGTTTTCACAGGGGCTTATGCCATCAACCCTGCCAATCATCGCAAGGTACCAATCTATATTGCCGATTATGTTTTAGTGACTTATGGTAGCGGTGCAATCATGGCTGTGCCTGCTCATGATGAGCGTGATTATGAATTTGCTAAGAAATACGATTTAGAAATCCTGCCTGTTGTTGAAGGGGGCGAGATTGAAAAAGAGGCTTATCTTGGTGATGGTAAGCATATCAATTCTGATTTCTTAAATGGATTAAAGAATGAAGAAGCCATGGATAAGATGATTGCTTGGTTGGAAGAAAATGGGCATGGTGAAGCGAAGGTTACTTATAAACTTCGTGATTGGCTCTTTTCTCGTCAACGTTATTGGGGTGAACCGATTCCCATTGTGCATATGGAAGATGGTACCATGCGAACGGTTCCACTTGAAGAACTGCCATTAGAACTTCCAGAAATGAGCGATTTCAAGCCGGCAGCCGATGGTCAATCACCGCTTGCGAAAGCTGAAGATTGGCTTGAAGTGACCTTCCCAGATGGTCAAAAAGGCCGTCGTGAAACCAATACGATGCCACAGTGGGCAGCTTCAAGTTGGTATTTCTTACGTTATCTCGATCCTGAAAATGAAGATGCGATTGCTGATCCAAAATTAATTGAGCATTGGATGCCTGTGGATCTTTATGTTGGGGGTGCAGAGCATGCGGTCTTGCACTTGCTTTATGCACGATTCTGGCATAAGTTCCTCTATGATTTGGGTGTTGTTAACACGCCTGAACCCTTTAAAATGCTTTATCATCAAGGGATGATTTTAGGTACCAACAATGAAAAAATGAGTAAATCAAGGGGGAATGTGATCAATCCTGACTTGATTGTTGAAAGTCATGGTGCCGATACCTTGCGTGTTTATGAAATGTTCATGGGACCACTTGATGGTACGGTTGCTTGGAGTGAGGAAAGCCTTGATGGAACGCGTCGTTGGCTTGATCGTGTCTGGCGCTTGTTTACAGAAATTGCGACATTCAGCGATGAAAATGACGCCAAGCTTGATTTGGTTTATCATCAAACCGTCAAGAAGGTCAGTGAAGATATCGAAAACTTTGGTATGAACACAGCGATTGCGCAAATGATGATTTTTATTAATGAGGCTTATAAGGTTAAAACGATTTATCGTGAGTATGCCATCGGTTTTGTGAAGATGCTTTCGGTCTTTGCACCCCACCTTGGCGAAGAGCTTTATGAAGTTCTCACTGGTGAAAAAGGTATTTCGGATGAGCAATGGCCAAGTTATGATCCTGAAAAGCTTGTCTTAGATGAGATTGAAATGGTCGTTCAAGTCGATGGTAAGCTTCGTGCTAAATTAGAAGTTGAACGCGATATCGATGATGAAAGCTTGAAAGAAAAAGTTTATGCCTTGGACGCAGTTCAACGACATATCGAAGGGAAAGAAGTTGTTCGCGAGATTATTGTGAAAAACAAACTGATGAACATTGTGACAAAATAAAGTAAAAGAAATTCATTGAACCGAATCCCTCATCTTGAAGAAAGATGAGTGGCTTCGGTTTTTTTTAGGGTTTAAAAGGAAGACAGATATTTCGAAATGGGAGGTGTTATGAAACAGGCCATTGTTTTCTATCTTTCGCTCTCTCTTTTTTTGATGCTTGTGCTTTTGTTTTTTCAGTCTTTTTATTTTGAAATGAAAAACAAACATTATGAGCGAATGTTTCATGCGCATATCTTGACGCTTGCGATCGAACGTCCTGCAGATTTAATGACTGCAGAAAGAGCATGGCAAAAAATGCATCAAGATTGGGATCACGAAAGTGAGATTAAATATTATCAAGCCTATCCTTTCATATTGCGGGTGAAAACTCAGTATGAAGACCGTTTCTTTTTTGAAAAAACACTCATTGAAGAGGTGAACTATGACAAAGATTAAAAAATATGCTCCTTATGGCTTATTTTTGCTCAGCATTTTTTCATTCTTGATGATTTTATGGCATCGTTTCTTTTCTTATGAAGAAATTTATGTTTTAAAAAGAGATTTACCGGCACGTCATGCGCTTGTTAAGGATGATTTAAAAAAGAAGAAAGTTCCGAAGGCTTTGGTCGATGATTCCATTGCGAAAAAGGAAAGTGATTTCAAAGACAGGGTGGTGGCTTTAGAGCACAGCTTGTATCGTGATCTTCCAATTCCTAAAAAAGCTTTAGAGAAGAAAGAAGGGGCCGAGTTTCTTTTGAAAGAAGGCGAGGTCGCTTTGAGTCTTAATTTAAATCTACGCAATAACTTAGGGAATAGTTTGCGTGTTGGTCATCGTGTGGATGTGCATCTTCAACCTCGACGAGAAGGCTTGTCCAGTCAAATTGCGGAAGCAGTCCGTGTGATTGGTTTAAGAAATCGTCGCGGGGAAGAAGTGGGGAAGGACGATTTTGCGGATGTGGTCCTTTTAGCGGTCGATAAGGATTATGTTTCCATGTTTTTAGATGCGGAAGCAGAAGGTGATTTAATCCTGAGTTTGAATCCGAAGCTCCATGAAGAAACTCGATACCTTCCTGAAGGAGCCCAAGATGCTCGCTGATTGCTTTCCTTTTTTACATCCCTATCTGGAGGATGAGGATATTACAGATTTGAACTATTCGGGTCGAGGTTTGTGGATTGACCATTTGAAAAAGGGTCGTTATTGGCTTGATATCAAAGTTGAGGAAGAAGCAATCTATCAAATGGCTCAAAAATTTGCGAATCGAGTCAACCGTCATTTTAACTTACAACATCCGCTTTTAGAAACCGATCTTTCTTGTTATCGGATCAGTATGATGCATCCATCTTTGACCGGAGAGCTTTCCTTATCGATCCGGAAAAGTGCTGATTTTTGCCGGATTCATCGCGATAACATCTTGAAGGAAGGAAACATCAGTAAGACCGCTTTAGACTTTCTTGAAAAAGCAGTACGCTTGCGAAAGAATATTTTAATCAGCGGTGTTCCTGGCTCGGGTAAAACTGAGTTTTTGAAGTTTTTAACGCAGGCTATTGGGGAAGAGGAAAGAGTGATCACCATCGAGGATAGCTTTGAATTGCATTATGCTAGCTTGCATCCGAAAAGGGATGTGGTGGCGATGAAAATACATGCGCACTTCAATTATGCGGATGCGATCAAAGCGAGTTTGCGGCAACGTGCTGATCGGATTTTGCTCAGTGAAGTAAGGGGCTTGGAGGTTGTTGATCTTTTGACTGCGGCGAGCAGTGGTGTCGCTGTGATGTCGACAGTGCATGCAAGCTCAGCTTTTGCGATTCCTCATCGTATTCAGACCCTGATCCCAAGCAGTCGAGAAGACTTGCGGCAAAGTGTGCATCATTTGCTTGATCTGGGGATTCATATGGGGATTCGCAAAGGAAAGAAAGGCGTCGAACGTTTCGTTCAGGAAATTGTTTATTATGCTCAAGATGAAGCCTATCTTGTTTATGACTGGGCGAAAAAACGTGATGCTAGAAAGCTTTCTTCGGAAGTTCGTGAAGAAATGAGGCCCTATAAGCCATGATTGCTTTCATTCCTTTTTGTCTTTTGGCTCACAGTGTTTATTTAAAACGTTATCGCCGTCTTCATATTTCCAAGGAAAGTCTTTTCTTTGTTTTACTCAGTTTGTATTTTTATTATTACTATCGGATTCCCTTACGTTACTTGCCTTTCTTTTTACTCAGTCTTCTTTTAGGTCTTTGGCTTGTTTTTGTTTCGCAATCTTACTATCTTGAAAATTACCATCAAAAACAGGCCATTTTAGATTTATTTTTAACTTTCAGTTCGCATTATCGTGAGCATCGTTCACTCTATGCTAGTCTTGAAGCAGTGGAGAGGATGGTTCCTGCATCTTTAAAAGATTTGTGGGAAGATTTTTCCAAGCGACAGCAGGAAGGTCAGACTTTGACAGCGTCCATCACTGTTTTTTCAAGTCATTATTTACTGCTTAACATGGCTGAGATCATCGAACAAGACTTAGGTTTTGGTGATCGGCATGTGCAAGAACATCTTTTATCTCTGGAATCAGATCTTCTTTCTTTAAAGTTTGCTTTAAAGGATTATGATCTTTGGCTCCGACGTTATTTAAGGCAGGTGTTCATTTTGCTTCTTTTATCCTTGTTGATTGCTGCGCTTTCGTATCGGATGATTTTGAGCATTGAATCGATCCAAATGACAAAAGAAGCTTATCGTTTGTATCGTTTTTTTCTCCAATTTAATTATTTTCTTTATGTTTTCGCGCACCGTATTTGTTGGGAAGATTTATTTTTAAAAGAAGAGAAACTTGAGGTTCGATAGGATGGAAAGAGAAGAAGTTTTCAGTATTTTAAAACTGGATGAAGGGGAGTTTGAAACGAAGGAGAAAACATTTCGTCTTGTCATCATCTTTTCTTTACTCCCCATTGCTTTGAAATCCTTGCTTTTTTACTTCCTGCTTGTCTTTGTCTTATTTCAATATCCTTTTTATCAAATCAAGAAAAAAGCAGAGAAAAAAACCGAGCAAATACAGTATGATTTTTCGATATGGCTGTATCAAATGAATTGTTATTTACAGCATCATACTGTTTTGAATGCAATGAAAGCAAGTCTTCAAAAAGCACCGAGCTTGCTTTATTATGACTTGAAAAAGATGCTTGAAAAACTAGCAAAAGATCCGAACAATCTTCAGTGTTACCAATCTTTTTTATCGCATTATGACTTGCTTTTGATCCATGAAAGCATGCGCCTTTTCCATCGCTTTAATTATCTTGATCAAAAACAAGTGGAAGTGTTCATGGCGCCGCTTTTTAAACGATGTCAAAAAGATTTACGAAAGATGCGAAATGAAAAATACCAAGCCCGTTTTTCTTCAAAGAAAATCATCTTTGTTTTACCAATGTTTCTTTTAGTTTATGTCTTCATTCGTATGATGTCCCTTGTGATGATGCAAGTTTTTGAAAGGGGGTGGATGATCTGAAAGCCTTTTTTGAAGAGTATGGTTTAGTGATTGTGGTTACCGTGATTGCGACAGGGATGATTGTTTTTTCCAATGAGTTCAAAGAAAAGCTTGGTGATACCATTACACGCCAATGGGATATGATGACACAATACAATGAAATTGGCCGTTGAATCTTACCTTTTTTATCTTTTTTTAGCTTTCCTTAGTCTCTTTGTGCTCGATGTCGCTTCCCTTTATCAGAGTTTTCATCGTTTGCATATGTGCCGGGATGCTTTGGCGTATTCTGTTGAGCTTTCTGATGGTGATTGGGAGGAAGTCTTGATGCGCATGGAGAAGGATCCAGTCTGTGAAGGAATTGACTATGAACTGGAGTATCGCAAGCCTCGTTACTTTGTTCATTTGTCCCTTCCTTTTGAAATGAAGACAATTCAATTGGATAAAACTTTGCAGTTTTCATCCCTGGTTCATGTAAAGAAATAAGCTTGTCTTATTTCTTTTTCTTTTCAATTAAGCTATGATGGTCTTTCCAGGAGGGATAGGATGTTTCTTATTTTGATGATTTTGCTCTTGCTTGCGATTATTTACAGTGTTTATGAATACTATCATCCTCAAATCCGGCGGATTTCTTTGCGTGATCATCAACGCTATCACCCATTACCGCTATCTTTTAAGGATAAGAAAGTTCTTTTTGTATCGGATTTTCAATTTGATCATGCTGTGATGGGCTTTGATCATTACGCCATGTCGAACTTGATGAAAAAGATTCAAAGTGTGGATCCAGATTTACTCATTTTAGGTGGCGATTTAATTCATGATGCCAATCGTTACAACCATCATGTCTTTGATTATCTTGCTGATTTAGAGATGGAAAAGATCATGGTTTTAGGAAACCATGATTACAAGGATCTCAGGAAGGTGATCTTAGGAGCAGAAGCGGCGGGAATTCAAATCTTGAAGAATGAAGCGTTTATTTGGTCGGATATTCTTTGGTTTGGGGTCGATGACTATCGTTGTGGACAGCCATCGATTGAAGCGCTCTCTGATGATCGTTATACGGTTTTGTTGACCCATAATCCAGATTATGCTGAAAAGATCAAACATCGAAAGATTGATCTTGTTTTGTCGGGACATTTTCATGCCGGACAAATTACTTTCTTTTCCTTATGGGCTCCAGCGATGCGCAGTGAATACGGTCAGTTATTTCGTTATGGGCATGTTCAGCGTGAGGATAAGGATGTTTATGTCAGTTCAGGGATTGGTGGTAAAGTCTTTGGTTTTCCTTTTCGCTTTTTTGCCAAGCCGGAGTTGGTTTTGATTGAATATTAAAAAAACCTTGCTTCGGCAAGGTTTTTTATATGAATAAACTGATCACTACGGTCCAAAATCCCGTTAAAATTAAAGAAAGAGCGGACATACTGGCTTGAACTTCGCCCATTTGGCTCGCCTTGGCTGTGCCAACAGCATGGGCTGAAGAGCCCAGGGCTAAGCCTTGAACAATCGGCTCTTTGATGTGAAAGATTCGATTAAGCATATCGGCAAGGCTGCTTCCAATGACGCCGGTCATGACAACCATGGCAACAGTTAAATTGGGCTTACCACCGAGGTTTTGACTGATGTCGATGGCGATGGCTGTGGTGACGGATTTAGGAAAAAGGCTGGCAGCGAGAATTTGATCGAGTTTGAAAAGATGAAAGCTTAAATGCATCAAGCCGGCATGCACAAGGGCTGATGTGAAACTTGTGAAAAGCAATGTTTTCGGTATTTTCTTGAGATATTGCCGGTTTTGATAAAGGGGAATAGCCAGTGATACGGTGGCTGGTGCAATCAAGAGATTTAAAATTTGATTGCCTTCTTGATATTTTTCCAATGGAATCTTTCCTAAAGATAGAATAAGCATGATAAGGATGCTTGCGAAAAGAAGGGGGTTTAACCAGGCT
>JASLJD010000032.1 GCA_030152625.1 Erysipelothrix sp. | reverse complement strand
CGTGTCTTATCTTTGGATTCATTGCCGCCTTTTCATCTTTCCCCAAAAACGATGTATTATCGAAATAAGGCCCAAATTCCTGTTCGTGAAAGCTATTTTAAGGATGTTTCCTTGGGTTATCACGATGGCGGTTTCAAATCTTTTGTTGCGAAACTGGATTTTGGTATTTATGATGAGCGTATTGAAGTGATTTTAGAAAAAATTGAAAAAGTGATTCGTAAACATGGGATTTCTTCTTACAATCCTCAGACAAAGGAAGGGACTTTACGTCATGTGATTTGTCGTCAATCCCAGGCCTATGATGAAATCTTAATCATTTTTGTGACAAACAGTTCGGAAAGATTGCCTCAAAGTTTTGTGGAAGCAATTCAAAAATTGGATAGCAATATTGTGGGGATTGTGCAAAACATCCAAGATGATGGCAGTTCCTTGATTTTATCCGATAAAATGTACACGCTTTGGGGAAGAGATTATTATTTTGATAAGTTGTTGGGAATTGTTTACCCGATTAAAGCCGCTTCTTTTTATCAAGTCAATACAGCCATGACAGAAAAACTGTATCAACGGGCATTTGAATTGGCTGATTTGAAAAAGACGGATCGGGTATTGGATGCTTATGCGGGGATTTCAACGATTGCTTTAAGTCTTGCTTCGCAAGTAGATTTTGTGGAGTCGATTGAAATTGAAAAGACAGCTGTCGCCATGGCAAGAAAGGTTGCAGAACGGGAAGGGATTCAAAATATTTCGATTTTAGAAGGCGATGTCAATGAGCATCTTGCTTCTTTAGAGGAAAATGTGGATGTTCTTTTTGTGGATCCGCCTCGTCGGGGTTTAAGTCAAGAATTTATGGAGCATTTGCTTGAATCAAAAATTGAGAAGATTGTTTATATCAGTTGTCATCCTCAAAGCTTAGCTCGTGATTTAAAAGTTTTAGGTGATGTGTATGCAATGACAGCTTTTGAAGCCTTTGATATGTTTCCGAAAACCGAGCATGTGGAGTCGCTAGCGCTTCTTGAAAAAAAAGACCTGTAGATATGATGCTCTTGACAGTATTTTTATAATGTACTTTTCAAAAAGAGAAAAAATCTGACAGGAAAACATAAAGAAAGAGACAAGCTGATAGCTTGCTCTTTTTTTAGCTCAAACATCTCTGTTTAAAAATATAATTTAAAGAAAAAATAAAAAACATCTTGTGTTAAAGAAGCCCATTTTTTCGCAAACTATGGTCAAAAGAAGTGGCAGTGAGCACTTCTTTTCTTTTTTTTAATCATTTTTAAATGAATCTATTTGCCATAAACAAAGGAGCCATTTTTTGTGCCAGTTCTTGCGTTTGACCGATTGTGTGAATGTTGTTATTATAGTAGGGTCTTATATTTTTAAATAAATATGGGGCGATTGGGAGGAGAAACAGAGATGAAGAAGAAAATGATTTGGGGAGCGTTATTTTTTGTCTTGATAGCGCTCACAGGATGTGGGAAAAAAGTAGAAATGCGCGATTATGCAGAGCTGAATATTTCAGGACCCAACGGAAAGGGAATGGCCTATTTAGATTTTGATATGGATCGTTTCATTGCCGATTTACCGATGAAAGAATCGGAGTCACAACTTTTAGACTATGCTATGATTTATGACTCCGCGGATTATCGCTTAGATAAGGAAGATAATTTAAAAAATGGTGATACGGTAACCGTTGAGTTTACGATTGCGGATAAATATAAAAAGGTCAAAACATCGCCCCTCAAAGTAAAGGTTGAAGGACTTAAAGATCCTGTTAAATTAAGTCAAAAAGCGATTGTGGAGAACTTAGATTTTGAGTTTACGGGACTTTCAGGTTCTGGGAATATGAACTATCATCTTAAAAACAAAGAATATCCATTCAGTGATTTGACCGTTGTGGTTGAAAATAATGGTGAACTCAAAAATGGTGGGAAAGCGAAAATTAAGGCAGATTTAGCGGAAAGCTACGCTGATCGTGATGAATATTATGTCTTGGAAGATGAGCAATTTGAAATAGAAGTAGCGGGTCTAACAGAGATTCCAGAGGATATTTCTGTTGCTAAGAACTTGGATGTTTTCCAAAAAGTGATGAAAGAGACGATTGAAGGAAAATTTGGTTCAAGTCGCGAAAAAATTGAAATTGTGAATTTTTATTATCGTGCAGAAGCACCTAACGAACCATCGATAACATCCGGAACAACATGGGGCAATCCTCATTCGAAGTTCGGAGAAATTGCTGCTTTGGTCAAAAGAACCATCGTCAGTGGCTACGATGAAGGCAGTGTTAATTACTATATGTTTATCAGTGGTGAAAACAGCTTAGAAGAAGGTCGTTTGAACTTAAAGCGGGCTGAGAATCTTTCACGCCATGACTTTAAGACTTCCTTTAAGTTTGATACGGTTCAAACCATTGTGAAAGAAGATAAATATAAAGTCATCGAAGATAAGAAAGAATAAAGCAAAGCTCATTTGAGCTTTGTTTTATTTTTGAAGACTTGCCAGAGAGGCTTTAAAAACTGTGTTATAATATAGAAGAAGGAAGTGTTTTAAAGCATTAGGTTTGACAATGATAATGATTATCATTTATACTGTACTTAGTTGAAGGAGGAATTATAAAATATGGAAGAAAAACGTATTGGTCTCCCAGCATTGGGTGAACGTTTACCAGAATTAACAGTACAAACGACAAAAGGTGAAATGACATTACCAAATGACTTTGAAGGAAAATGGTTTATTCTTTTCAGTCATCCAGGTGATTTTACCCCTGTCTGTACAACAGAATTCATTGGTTTTGCGAATGCACATGATCGATTCCGTAAAATTAATACAGAACTTGTCGGTCATTCCATCGATGGTGTTTTCTCACATATGAAATGGATCGAGTGGATCGATGAAAAAGCAGGTGTTCAAGTTGACTTCCCAGTTATTGCGGATGAGCTTGGCCGTACAGCGCAGAAACTTGGCATGATTCATGAAGCCAAAGGAACCAACACTGTTCGTGCTGTTTTCATTGTTGATGATAAAGGAATTTTACGTCTGATTATGTACTACCCACAAGAAGCAGGACGTAGCATTGATGAGATCTATCGTGCAACCCGTGCACTTCAAGTTGCCGATCTTGAAGAAGTGGCTATTCCAGAAAATTGGCCAAATAACGAGTTCATCGGTGATCACGGTATCATCCCTCCAGCAAATAATGTGGACTTAGCAGAAGAGCGTATGAAGCTTGCTGACAGTGATGAGGTTGAATATCTCGACTGGTGGTTCATCCACAAAGAACTTGAAAACAAAGAATAAATGAAGTGATTTAAGCACAGGCTTTGCTGCCTGTGCTTTTTTAATGTTTAAAAGCCTTGATTTATCTGAGAACATGCGTTAAAATATTCTCAATGACATCAGTGTCATTGGAGGTGGGAAGATGGCGCACCGAAAACAGATGCGAGAAGAAAAGAAACAACATATCTTGAATTGTTCACGGAAAGTGTTCAGCGAAAAAGGTTACGCTCGGGTTACGATGCAGGATTTAGTGGATGCAAGCCAAATCAGTCGTGGCGGAATTTATCTTTATTTTAAATCGGTTGAAGAAGTCTTTCGAGAACTTTTACTCCAAAGAGAGCGAACCGTTATTGAAGATGTGAAAGCTTTGATTTCGCAAAATCTTTCTTTTAATGATTTATTTGACGAGTACTTAAAATTACAAAAAACACGTCTAAGACACATCGATGATAGCTTGATTCAAGCGATGTATGAGTATCACTTTACAGAAGATAATGAGGCCTCCTCCTCTTTAAGGGATCAACAGGTGGCCAATGCCCAAGAAACCATTCGTCTTGTGATCGATTACGGACGTCAAAAAGGCTGTATTGAAGCAAAAGATGTGGATGTTGTGGTGGAACATATTATGCTAACCATTGAAGGCTTGAATATTTATGCCTTATTGGGTGGTTTGTCTTCGGAGAAACTTCAGGCTCAACTGGATTATTTGAAAGTGGTGGTTGATTGTGCCTAAAAGAGTCTTGATTACAGCCGGCGGAACGATTGAGAAAATCGATGATGTTCGGAGTATTCAAAATACGGGAAGTGGTCGGCTTGGATCTTTGATTGCAGATGCTTTTTATGAAGCGGGTTATGAAGTGCATTATCTTTGCAGTAAGCAAGCTCATCGGCCCAAAAATAAAGTAGTGGAATACCCGATTGAGGGAGTTCTTGATTTGGAAGCGAAAATGTCAGAGCTTTTGACAAGGCATCGTTTTGATGCGGTGATTCATTCCATGGCCGTGAGCGATTTTTTTGTGGATAAAGTGTATTTAGAATCATCGATTAAGGATGAAGAATGGCAAGTGGTGAAGGATGCGAAGATCTCTTCGGATGAAGGTGTTTTTATTCATCTTAAGCCAGCGCCTAAAGTGATTCGTTTAATTAAAGAAAAACAAAAAGAAAGCTTGCTTATTGGCTTTAAATTGTTGTCAGGGGCAAGTGATGAGGATTTAAAAGAGGCGGCCAAAAAGCAAATTGAATCGGTCAAATCAGATTTTGTCTTGGCGAATCATGCTGAAAGAATTCATGGCGATCAGCATGAGGCGATCTTATTTGATCGAAATTTGAAAGAAGTCGCTGAATGTAAAAGCAAACAAGACATTGCGCAAGTCTTATTGAGCATTGTTGAGGAGCGTGTTTAAGATGAAAAAGAAGAAGATTATACTGGGTGTAACGGGAAGTATTGCTGCTTATAAGGCAGCAGACCTCGTCAGCCAATTAAAAAAGAAAAATTATGATGTGCAAGTTGTGATGTCTGAAAGTGCGACAAAGTTTATCACGCCTCTCACGATGCAAAGCATGTCCCAAAATAAAGTTTTGGTTGATGTGATGGAAGAACCAGAACCGGAGTATATTCAGCATGTTGTTTTAGCGCAAAATGCAGATATGCTTTTGATTGCGCCAGCCAGTGCGCATACGATTGGGAAAATAGCCAATGGTTTGGCGGATAATATGTTGACCAACATCGCTTTGGTGGCGAAGGATATTCCGCTTGTCTATGCCCCGGCTATGAACACGGATATGTATCATAATCCTTTTGTTGTGGAAAATCGTCGTCGTTTAGAAGAACAAGGCTGGCGAAGCATAGAGCCGCGTTCAACACGTCTTGCTTGTGGTGATTATGGCAAGGGGGCTTTGGCAGAGGTGAGTGATATCGTGGCATTTGTCGAGAAGGTTTTGGATGCGTCATGAAACTTTTAGTGAATGTAGGTAATACGACGATTTGGTTTGCTTTTTGGGAAGAAGGCATCCAACATGCTTTTAAGCTCAAGCATGCAGCTTTTTTAGAGGACCCTTTGCATTTTATTGATAGTGATGTGGAAGAAATTTTGATTGCTTCGGTTGTGGAGGATTTAGGGCCCATCGTTTCAGATCGATTAGCTCGTTTTTTCAAGCAGGAGCCAAGAATTATTGCTCCTGATGACTTCAAATTACTCAAGGAAGGCGATTATTCCTTTTCACAATTAGGGGTTGATCGTTTGCTTGTAGCAGAAGAAAGTTTAAGAAAGTATAAATCACCGCTGCTTGTTTGTGATCTAGGGACAGCATCAACCATTAATTATATCAATGAAGAAAATGTTTTTGAGGGTGGATTGATTTTACCCGGTATGGATATGTCTTTAGCGGCTTTAGAAGAAAACACCAGCAAATTACCGGCTGTGTCAAAAGAAGGGAAGGTCGCCCTTTTAGCTCAATCAACGGAAGAAAATATTCGCAGTGGTATTTATTATAGTTTGATTATGACGATTGAATCTTATGCGCGTATTTTGAATGTTCCGGTGATTTTGACGGGTGGTAACTCGGAACATCTCCTACCTTATTTTAAAATACCGGTTAATCATGAACCGACACTTTTGATTGAAGGGATGGCGAATATTGATGAGAGATAGGAAAACAACGAAGGAGCTTGTCCATTTTTCTTTTATGGTCGTCTTATTGATTGTGATGACGCTAACACCTTTGGGCTTTATTCATTTGGGTCTCATTAAAGCGACTCTTGTTCATATCCCGGTGATCTTTGCGTCCTTGCTTTATGGACCGGCTTTTGCTGGGACCTTGGGTTTTGTTTTTGGTTTATTGAGTTTAATCACAAATACTTTGACGCCCAGTGTTTTATCTTTTGCCTTTTCCCCATTTATTCCTGTGATTGGTACGGATAAAGGGAGTCTTTGGGCTTTGGTGATTGTTTTTGTGCCACGTATTTTAGTGGGTGTTTTGCCACATTATGTCAAAGAGAAAACAGATCGCCCTTGGCTTGCTGCTTTAGTCGGATCTTTGACGAATACAGTCTTGGTTTTAGGCTTGATTGCTTTAATATTTAAGGATGCTTATGCAGCGGCGATGAATATTGAAGTGAATACGGTTTATAGAGTGATCTTAGGTATTGTCGCTAGCAATGGCTTAGCAGAGGCGGCCTTAGCGGTCGTTCTTGTGAGTCCTTTATATCAGCGCTTTAATCGTAAAAAATAAAATAAACGGACCTTGAAATGAGCTTTGTTTCAAGGTCTTTTTTTATTACAATTTGATTGGAAAAGAAAGTCTCCCTTTTTTTGAACTGCCTCTTTAAATTCGCTAGAATAAAATCGCAATTAAGGAGGCAAAAATGAAAAAGACTTTAAGATCATTTGTTTTAGTACCGGTACTTTTAGTCACTGTGTTTATGAGTGTTTTTTTCTCAAAACAAGCCATGGTTCAAGCGAAGACATTGGATGGAGTGGTTGATTCGCTTGAAATTATTGGATTAAAAGAAGAATATTTCCCAGGTGAAGTCATCTATCTTAAGGGACATTGGCAATTGGCTGATGATTGCAAAGAACAAAGCTATAAAGGGGGCGATCAATTTAAAATCTCCGTTCCCGAGGGCTTTACGCCCCTTATGTCCACAGTGCGTTTAGGTGATATGGGTGAAGGTGTTTGGGATGGTAGTGCTTTTGTTTTCACCTTTTCGGAAAATATTGAGCAACTTGTCGGTCGAGAGGGTGGTTTCAACATCGGCTTGCAACTTGATCGACCTGCGGATGAGGAGAAGATAGCTCGCGAGCTTGTTTTTGATGATGGGAATGGGAACACGCTTCTTAAAGAGCAGATTGTGATCAATAATGAGTTTTCGGATGTTGAAGAAGCAAGCGAAGAAGTGTTTGCAAAAGGAGCTTATCCTGGATTTACAGATAACGGTATTCGATGGTATATTCGTGTTAATCAGGCTGTTATCAATAAAAATGCGATCAGTCTTTCCGATGAAAAAATAACGATTGTTGATCGAGTTGTGGGTGATCAACGCATTGTCCCTGGGAGTTTTGATATCAAGGCCTCTTCAGGAAAGGGTGTTGGGGATGATGATTTACCAGAAAAGCATCAAGCAAAGGAAATCCTGGATGAAGATTTAAAAGGTTTTCAAATCGAACTTGATATCTCTGATGGTGTTTGGTATAACATCGAATATGAAACAGAGTATATTGGCGATGATTTTGATCAAGAGTATTTAACGTTAGAAAACGAAGTGAAAGCATTTGGCGATGAGAGTGGTCCGATCCCACTTGATTATGCCGCTAAACCTAATATCGCTGAAGCAGAATTTTACCTTGGCGGTTGGGGCAAAGGAAAAGGGACGAAGGGAACCGCAAAAATCATTAAGAAAGATGCCGAGAATGGTCGTCTTTTAGAAGGTGCTGAATTCCAACTTACGCATGTTTTTGATCCAGAGAAAACGTATACAGCGATTAGTCAAGAAAATGGCGAAGCTGTTTTTGAAGATATTGTTGATGGTTTATATTATTTAAAAGAACTGAAAGCACCTGATAATTATGAATTAGGTGAGGAAAGAAAGCTGAATATTCGCTTCAATGAAGAAAATGATTTTGTTTTTGAAGCGGAAGTCACAAATACGCGTGAGCGCACCAGTTTCAAAGGTGAAAAGCATTGGTTTGATGCTGAAGGTGCTGTGCTTACATCCCAAGAAGATGTGGTCTTGCAACTTTATGGTGATGGTGACTTAAAACGTCAAATGCTTTTACCAAAAGGGGAAAAAGAATTTGAATTCAAAAATGTTCCTGCAGTTAATGAAAAAGGCGAAGAAATCGATTTTGAAATCAAGGAGATTGTCACTGAAGATTATAAAGAGTCCATTTATTTTGATGAAGAAAGATCTTTATGGATTGTGGAAAATAGGTCGACTGTAAAACCGACAAAACCACCTGTGAAGCCAAGTAATCCGCCTGTAGAGCCAACAGAGCCGCCCGTGGAACCAACAGAGCCGCCCGTGGAAC
>JASLJD010000142.1 GCA_030152625.1 Erysipelothrix sp. | reverse complement strand
TGTACATGGAAGCCGTGGTTGGAAGCATGCATTTCTAACGAATGGTGGTGTCGATACGGATGAAATCAATCCTAAAACAATGGCATCAAAGCTTGATGAACGAATATATTTTTGTGGTGAAGTCTTAGATTATCATGCTTTTACAGGTGGCTATAATATGACTTGCGCTTTTTCAACCGGATTTACTGCCGGCTACTTTGCAGCTTTAAATTGTACTTCATAATCAAATTTTGCTAGACTTTATGGAGAAAGAAGGGTGTTGTTATGGATATTCAGTTAATTTTGAGTGATGTGGATGGAACCTTAATTAATGATGAAGGTCATGTGAGTGATAAAACCCGTGCAACTGTTCAAAAAGTTGTCGCTAAAGGTTATCGTTTTGGCATTGCAACTGGTCGACATTTAGAAAGTGCACGCGGTATTGCTAAAGAATGTGGTTTAAATCCTGATGAAGTGCCGATTATTGCTTTAAATGGGCTCTTGGTCGAACATCGAAGTGAAAATTACTATGTTAAAGAAGATTATTTAGATTACGACACTTGTCTTAGCTTAAGTGAAATAGCTAAAAATTATTATATGGGGATCTTGTTTTTCTATGACGATGATGTCTATTACATGATGGATGATCGCTCGATCGAAGATTACAAAGTTGGCTTGCGACCAAACATGCTTCGCTTCTATCAAGAGAAGGTCAATATGCATCGTATTCATTCCATGGATGAGCTCAAGCCCTTTTTTGAAAAAGATGCCTTTTTCAGAAAAGTTGTGATGATCCAAAACGATGAGTACACGGAACTTGTGAAAGAACGTATCGCGAAAGAAATTTGTGATGACATTCATTTTATGATGGTCGGACCTGGTTGGGCAGAGATTATGCCAAGTCATGTCAATAAAGGCGATGCGCTTTTACGTTATGTTAAGCATCAAGCTCTAGACCCTAAGAAAGTGATGACCTTTGGCGATAGCGACAATGATCTAACGATGCTTTTAAAAGCGGGTCATGGCGTCGCAATGGAAAATGCTCGTAATTCGGTTAAAATTGTAGCGGATGCAATTACGGATGACCATGCTGAGGATGGCGTTGCAAACTATCTAGAAAAGCACCTTTTGAGAGAATGATGAGATGTGTTATAATATTGATAGTTAGGTCGTGATCTCAATGGATCTCAAAAAACAAGCAAAAGAAGCATTACAAAGTCCTTTTTATTAAGGACTTTTTGTTTTTTTAAGGAGGAGTTCTATGAATGAAGAGCTTAAAATTAATGTTATTTTAGGCGGTTTTGCACTCTTTTTATGGGGGATTAAACAATTAGGGGATGGCTTCAGAGAAGCTGCCGGCCCTAAAATAAGAGACTATATAGCGAAATATACAGGCTCATTGATGTCATCGATACTGGTGGGAACCATCATTACAGCCTTGATGCAATCAAGCACTGCTGCAACAGTGATTTCATTAAGCTTAGTTCGTGCCAATCTTATGTCTGCTCAGCAAGCGATTGGTATTTCGGTCGGTGCAAACTTAGGAACAACAGTCACAGCACTGATGACGGGTTTAAACATTGAAGCCTTGGGTTATTATTTCACATTTTTAGGGGTAATTGTGATGTTTTTAGCCAAGAAGAAAAAACATCAATCCTACGGACAAATTATTTTTGGTTTTGGAATTACTTTTGTTGGCTTGGATTTGATGGGAGAGCAATTGTTGTTACTGAAAGACTATCCTCAGTTTGAACGATTTCTCATTAAGATGTCGAGCCAACCTTGGCTTGCCTTGCTTGCGGGGACATTGGCGACAGCTTTGACGAATTCTTCAATGGCTGTGGTGGTCTTAGTTCAAAAAATTTATGCTGGAGGCGGCATGTCGATGGCTGCAGCCTCGGGCTTTGTTTTCGGATCAAACATCGGAACCACCCTGACAGCTGTCCTCGCATCCGTTGGTGCTTCAGCAGATACCAAAAGAGCGGGATGGTTTCATGCCCTATACAATATCTTTGGCGCTGTTTTAACGATGTTTTTTGTTCATCCCTATTCAGATTTCATCTTATGGTTAAACAACAAAGTGAATGGTTCAGCAGAAATGGCGATTGGTTTAAACCACTTTGTCTTTAATTTACTTTGGGTTTTTGCGATCATTCCCTTTATTCCTGCGAGTATTCGTCTTTTAGAATGGATGATTCCAGATACAGAGGAAAAAGAAGCGCATGCAGAACTGGAAACTTTAGATGAAAACCTTATAGAAACCTTTCCGGAGGCAGCTCTTTCACTGAGTAAGCGACAAACAATGGAAATGGCCAAGCTAGCAAGACAATCTTTTGAAACCAGTTTTGTTTATTTGGACAAACATGATTCTGAAGATTATCGTTTTCATGAAGAACTTGAATCGATGATTAATAAATTGGACCATGATTTAACGCGTTATCTTTTGAAATTAGGTAAAGAAGCCAATTTAAGTGAAGATCATCGAATGACATTGACGGCTTATTTGGAAGTTGTGAATAATTTAGAGCGGATTGGTGATTTATCGATCAACTTGAGTGAAATGTACCAAAGAATTTTTGAACATGAGGAAGATTTCAGTTTTGAAGCCCGCGAAGACTTAGAGATGATGTATCAATTGATTATGAATTTATACGATCGAAGTATTGCCCTTTTTGAAGAAGGAACGCTTAAAGATAAGGAGCGTGTTTTTCAGGATGAAGAATACATCAACTTGATTGAAAAGAAATATCGTGAAAAACATTTTCGCAGAATGGCCGATGGTCTGTGCCCAACAGAAGTCGCAAGCAGTCTTTTCACAGATATTTTAAGCCATTTGGAGCGTATTGCGGACCATAGTATCAATATTGTCAAGCAAAGTGAAATGGCCATATTGGAAAAAGAAGCTCAAGAGAAAAGAGGATTTATTTAAAATCCTGTGTTGAAAAAGGCTGAATTTTCATTTTATTTATCACGATTTCATTAGGAACTCAAGTTAAATTATGCTATGATATTTTTACTGAAAAGTAAAAGTATAATAAAGGAGTATATATGAAAAGAAATGCAGTCTTACTCACTATTGCGATGTTTGTTTCCAAGATCTTTGGTTTTGTTCGAGAAACCGTCTTAGCAAACTATTACGCTTTAACTGCCTATGCAGATATTTATTTCACAGCTAATCTTATTC
>JASLJD010000131.1 GCA_030152625.1 Erysipelothrix sp. | reverse complement strand
TAAACCGAAAGCAAAACGTTATCTCACCCACATGATTCGAGAAAACAATCCCATGAAGGAAGGAGTGGATCGCGCTAGCTATCTCAGTGACCATCATATTGAGCGTTTCACAGACTTTTTTCTCAAAAAAGATGGCATCCTTTTCTTTTTTGATACAGGGGAATATTTTCTAGACTTCGCTTCACATCAACACTTCTTGAATGAAGATTTCGCCGGCTTCAAAGCGCAAGATGGTGAGATTCCTTCTGTCTATCTTGATCGCGGTGTTAAAAAAGAGCAAAAGCTGGTTGCTTTTACCTTTGATGATGGGCCGCATCATGAAAATACAGTCAAACTTATGGACACACTTGAAGAATATAACGGACAAGGTACATTCTTTATGGTCGGACAACGAGTCGAAGGACAAGAGGAAATTGTCAAAGCTGCCCTTGATCGCGGACATCAAGTAGCCAATCATTCCTTCAGCCATCAAAACTTCAACGCGATTCCAGCATCTGAAGTGAAGAAAGAAATCGACTTAACAAACGAGGCTTTTGAAAAAGCGACTGCTTATCCGGGGCCTTATATGATTCGACCACCCTATGGAAACGCAAATGAAGCGGTCCTCAAAAACAATCCACATGTTTTTGTGAACTGGTCAATTGACACCTTAGATTGGCAATCCCATGACCCTAAGGCCATTTGTCAATCCATTGAACGTTCAGCTCATGATGGTGGCATTATCCTTCTTCATGACCTCTATGAAACAAGCTATGAAGGATTTCGCTGTGGTATTCAAAAACTGCATGATGCTGGTTATGAATTTGTGACCGTTGAAGAACTCTTTAAAGCCAAGGAAATTGAAATTAAAGAAAACAACTTATATTTTGACGCAACATAAAAGAGACCTTAAAAAGTCTCTTTTTTTCTGTAGTAGTCTCCTAAGAGTTCAAGCCAATCGGTCATGGCTTCGTTCAAATATTTCTGTTTGTGATAAAAAACTTGAGACCAAATATAAAAGTCTGGTACATCCAAGTCTAGTTCAAATAAATGGCCAGCCGCCAATTCCTCTCGAACTGAAAAATAAGGAACAAAGGAAACGCCAAAACCCTTTTTCAACAACTTCACAATCACATCCGTGTTCCCTACTTCGACTGTACTTTCTAACTGATAGGAATGATGGGCTAAATAACGCTCCAGAGTGTAACGATAGGAGGCGTTTTTTTCTGTCAATAAAAATGGCTCAGCTAAAAGGTCTTCAAGACTCAGTTCTCGCTTTTGCAATCGTGGATCCGATGAAACAAAGAGAATCCGCTCTGAATGCTCACTGTATCGTTTTAAATTAGGCGCATATATTTTTTCATCCAATGTATGGATGATGTCAAGCTCATTATGTTCAAGCATTGTGATCAAATCCTCTGTTCGCGAAATTTCTAAGTGAATTTGCACCAGAGGGTTTTTTTGATGATAAGCATAAATCAATTCTGGAAAAATTGCAGTTGCTAATGAGTCCACGGTACCGATTCGTAAAACGCCTCTTTTCTTCCCGTCATTGAATTGAAAGTCCCGAGCCCTTTCATAAGAACGCAAAACTTCATTCGCATAATCAACAAAACGACGACCATCTTCTGTGAGGCGAACCTGCTGATTAAAGCGATCAAAAAGCACCACGCCTAAACTTTCTTCCAATTGTTGGATTTGAATGCTAACCGCTGCTTGAGAATAGGATAAAGCTTCAGCTGTTTTACTGAAGCTTTCCAGTTCAACAAGCTTGATAAATGTCTTGAAATGACGAATATCCATCATCATCACCTTTCGTATAAAAATTATTAATGATCTTCTTTAAATACTTTAATTTAAGTTATCGACAAAGCTATGATAGATTAAAGATATGAAAAAGTCAAAGGAGTGTTTATAAGATTGGATAGAAAAGATCTTGAATTAAAAGAAGCGATGATTCGCTATATCGATACTTATTTTGAAAAACACCATCAAATCAGCAACAAAAAAGTGATGTGTGTTGCTGATGAGGACAGGATGCAAGCCCTTGTCGAAAAAGAACTTTCCGAAAAAGGCCGAAATATTGAAGAGGTCATTAGAGAGTTAGAAGAGGATGTTTTGCCCTACCAGTTGGAATCAAGACATCCACGACATTTTGGTTTCATTCCTGGTCCTTCCGATCCCCATTCTGTTTTTGGTGAAATGATTGCTGGTCTACACAATATCCACGGTAGCAATTGGATCAATGCTTCGGGAGCCTATTGTATTGAAAAAAATCTCATCAACTGGGCTGCATCAAGCATTGGCTACGATCCCAAGCAAGCTGGTGGCCTTTTTGTATCAGGAGGATCGATGGCCAATTTAAGCGCTCTTGTTGCCGCCCGTGATAGTAAAATACCTTTTGAACTGCGAAGTAATGCGAGCGTATATTTTTCAGAGCAAACACATCATTCGATCGATAAAGCTTTTAAGATTATCGGATTCCATGAAAAACAAATGCGAAGAATACAAAGCAATCATCAGTTTCAAATGGATCCTCATGCCTTAGAAAAACAAATTCAAGCGGATTTAGAACAAGGCTTCTTACCAAGTATTCTTATCGCCAGTTCGGGAACAACCAACACGGGGGCCATCGATGATTTATCAGCCATGGCTGAAATCGCTGAAAAATATGACTTATGGCTTCATGTAGATGGCGCTTACGGGGCATCTTACCTCTTGTCAGAGATCGAAAAACATCGTTTTGTGGGCATTGAACGGGCCGATAGCGTCAGCTGGGATGGACACAAAATGCTCTTTCAAAACTATAGTTCCGCGATGATCATTGTCAAAGATAAAAAAGATCTCTTGCATAGTTTTTCGGCCAAGCCTGAGTATTTAGAAGATGTCGAACTAGCCGGTCATGATAATTTCGGCTCCATGGGTATTGAACTCACAAGACCTGTTCGAGCATTGAAATTGTGGTTAACCATTGAATCCTTAGGCATGAATGAAATAAAACGTCGCATACATCAAGCGAGCTTGAATGCGGAATATTTTGCTAAGCTTCTGGAAAAAGATAAGCATTGGGAGCTTGTCTCAAAACCTTCTCTCGGAATTCTTAATTTCCGATATGTTCAGCCGGAAGTCGATGAAGAAGAATTGAATCGAATCAATAAAAGATTATCTGAAAAAATCTTGAAATCGGGCTATGCCGGACTCTTTACAACAGAATTAAAGGGCCATACCGTCTTAAGACTTGCAGCCACCAATCCATTCTTGAAAAAAGAGGATTTGAAAGGCTTGATGATTTGTTTAAACGATCAGCTTCGACACATGAAAGCATAAAAAAACCTTGCCTAAGCAAGGTTTTATTTTATCTTGATTTGAAAAATTCAGGAATGTCATTGTCCTTATCATGTCGAGTATTTTTGACTTTTCTCTCCGACTCAGTATTTTCCTGGCTAAGTCGTTTTGGACGTGATGCACTCGGTATATCATTGGTTGTCTCAATGCGTTCTTGATCTTCCATATCGAAACCTGTTGCGATAACCGTTACGATAATCGAATCCCCAATGCTCTCATTGATAGCCACCCCAAAGATAATATCGATATCATTTCCAGCTGCCTCACGAATGTATTCAACCGCATCGCTGGCATCTTGAATTGAAATCGATTCGCCACCTGTGACGTTTACAATCGCATTTTTTGCACCATCGATTTGCGCTTCTAAAAGCGGTGATGTGATCGCTTTTTGCGCAGCTTCTATGGATTTATTTTCACCTTGAGCCATACCAATACCGATCAGTGCACTTCCCTGACCTTGCATTACAGAGCGAACATCGGCAAAGTCCAAGTTAATCATCGCTGGTACTGCAATGAGATCTGTAATCGTTTGGACCCCTTGACGAAGGACGTTATCCGCTTCTTTGAAAGCCTCTCGGAATGGAATACGACCAATCACTTCAAGCAACTGGTTATTGCTGACAATAATCAAGGAATCAACATACGCTTTAAGTTCTTCGAGTCCTTCAAGAGCTTGCTTTGTGCGGCGTCTTCCTTCAAAAGTAAAAGGTTTCGTTACAATCCCAACAACCAAAGCGCCTTCCTCTTGTGCAATTTTCGCAACAAGTGGTGAAGCACCCGTTCCGGTTCCTCCACCCAAACCTGCTGTGACAAAGACCATATCGGAGTCTTTCACAGCTTCACGAATTTCAGCTTCACTTTCTACTGCAGCTTTGCGACCCATTTCTGGATCGGCTCCTGCACCAAGACCCTTGGTGACTTCCTGTCCCAATTCTATTTTATTTTCAACCGGTGAAACATTTAAAACTTGAAGATCTGTGTTAGCGACATAAAAATCGACGCCTTGCATCCCTTCATCAACCATTCGATTTACAGCATTACAGCCCGCTCCACCGACACCAATTACTTTAATTCGAGCGACTTGATCTAAATGTGTATCCATCTTCTTAACATCCTCCACTATCTTTAGTTAAAAAACATCTTCTTCAATTTTTGAGTCATCGACTCTTCTTCTTCATCAATGCTTTCTTCCTTTTGCACAACTGTTTCTAAAAATTCTTCTTGTTTTGCACTCGCTTTATTTTCACTGCGATAAATCGCATAATCTTTATAAAAATAAAAGGCCCCTAGAAGTGAAGAAAAACGAGGGTGTTTTGCACCAAAACTGATGGAGTGATAAACATTCACATCGGTTTCAGTGATATGACGAAGATATTCGGCTGTACCGTCCATCACACTGGCCTCGCCACTCACCACAATTTCAGGTTGCCCCAATTTAAAAATGGGCGAAGAACGCTCTACAAGTTTCTCAAGGTACTGTTGAATCGGTACTTGCACCACTTCAGCTAAGTCTAAAGCACTGACTGTATGCGTGTGTGCGTGCTTGGACCAAATGAATATTGGATCATCTCGTGGATCTTCTTCCATTAAATCAACATTATGATATAACAATCTTTCAGCTACATCGCTGGGAACATCCAGCTCTTCTTGCAGCATTTTCATAAAACTTTGGTAACCTCGATCCTCATAGTCATTGGATAGTAAGCGTCCTTGATAATATAAAGACATCTTAGACAATGACCAAGAAAGGTTGTAGGCAATGACTGGGCGATCAATCGATGCTTCAAAAAGAGAAGCTTCCTTCGCAAAAGCAATATCATCCAAAACAATATCTAAAACTTCTAAACCAGAGGCTTCAACCGCTGATAAATAAGGAAAGATAATCGACTGGCGCGCAAAGTATAAATCAGCCTCGACCATAAGTCGTTCACAACGTTCATTTAAAGGAAGTTTTCTTGTGGAACTTCCGTTCACAAAAAACTTTGTCATCATAGCATTCACTAATATATAATCTTCTGGCGCTGGACTTTCTAAAATTTCTTGATAAGCGCGTTTGACATCCAACTCTGAAACGCGCCCTGTAATTGGTATGCTCAACTGTTCCTGGCGATGTTGTAAGTGGACCGACGGTAAAAGTAAAATAACCCTTTCGATCACAACACCAAGATTTCTTGATGCATTCTCAACAGCTTTGATAATCGCTTCAACAACAATGTTCTCGCTAATAATATTATAAGAACTCACCCCTCGATGGGCGACTTCTTCTACTTTTAAAATGTTTAAGCGACCATTAAAAAATTGACCAACTAAAAGGCGCACTTTCTGATCCGCAATTTCTAATGTTGCTAAAATCTCTTTTTCCATATGCGAACCTCCTTGTGCTCTTATATAATATACCATAGTATAGCAATGATTTAAAGAACAAACACTCGCTTTTCATAAGCTTTTTTTCACTTTTGCTTGATTTTAAAAAAACACTGTGGTATAGTTTACAAGCATTCGATATTTAGGAAAGGGGGTTACGGGGATGTCAATGAAAAGTCAACGTAAACCATTATCAGGAAATAAAGTTTCTCACTCAAAACGTGCTACACGTCGTAAGTGGAATGTAAACCTTCAAACAGCAACAATCATGGTCGATGGTAAGCCGACTCGTGTCCGTATGTCCGCCCGTGAATTAAAGGCTTTGAAGGCGAAAGCAGCTCGCTAAGCCAGACATAAAAAAACAACGGTAGATTATACCGTTTTTTTTATGCTTCATCATTTGAAAAAATGATGATTGCTGAAGTATCTTCTAAAATCATGACAGCTTTCTCATCAATCAGTTCATTGGAAGTCAAAAAATGACTCCTTGAACTGATTTTTTCTTTGTCTAAGGGATATTTAAAGCCTTGAAGACTGATAAGTCCTTGAGAAAGCGGTAAAACTGAAAAATAACGCCATTGTTTTCTTTTCCTAAAAGTATAGCTTCCTGGACGATATAATTGAACTTTATTTTTCTCATCCAAGAAAATTAAACGATCATCCTCTTTTAAATAACGAAGATTGAGGTACTCATGATCTTTGCGTCCACCCATCGCACCATAAACATAAATGCGATCGTATTCTTCCAACAAACTGAGGGCATAAGCAAAATCTGTGACATCTTTTTCTTCAGGTAAAGCAACAACTTCATCAACCGATGATTGTATGAGGCTTTTCTGTTCGGAATTGACTGAATCAAAATCACCGCAGGCAAAAAGCATCGGTATTTTCTTTTCCAAAAGAACCCATGCTCCATAATCAACGCCCACAGCATCGCCGTATATCGGACCCTCAAACTCACGTAAAACGATGGTTGCAACTTTCATCATAGAAGCGTCGTAATCGCCTTTTCAATATCTTCTGCAAAAACATAACTTCCCGCAACTAAAACATCTGCACCTTTTTCTCTACACTTTTGACCCGTTTCTTCATTAATGCCACCATCAACTGAAATCAAGTAATCGTAGTCATTCAAGGTGCGGATTTCATCGAAATAAGCAATTTTATCTAAACTTGATTCAATAAAAGACTGTCCCCCAAAACCGGGTTCAACACTCATCACTAAAATCAAATCGACAAGCTTCACATAAGGCAAGACATCTTCAACCGCCGTTTGTGGCCTTAAAGTGACACCGACCTTAACACCTTTTTTGCGTGTTTCCTTAACAACGCGAACGCCCTCTTCGGCTGATTCAAAGCTTTCGACATGGAAGGTGATTTGATCGGCACCTGCTTCAATAAAAGCATCGACATATTTTTCCGGATTAACAATCATTAAATGCACATCTAAAAATAAGTCAGTGACTTTACGAATTTGTTTTAAAATCCCTGGTCCAAAGCTGATGTTATCAACAAAGACACCATCCATCACATCGTAGTGAAGCCACTCAGCCCCAGCTACTTCAACACGTTTAAGTTGTGTGTTCATGTTTGGAAAATCCATCGACAAGAGCGATGGTGCAACAATTTTATTCGACATTAAAACGTTTCCTCCTTAATTTGACTCAATATATCAAGATAATGATCATAACGTTTTTGTGAAATAAGACCTGTTTCAACATGTGCCTTTATACTACATGATGGCTCATAAAGATGCAAGCAATCACGATAGCGACATTCGTCCGCATAAGGTCTGAAATCTCTTACTGCATCGGCAAGTCGCAAAGGATCCAACTGTTCAAAGTTCAAAGACGAAAAGCCTGGGGTATCTGCGACCCAACCACCAGCAAGGGGGAAAAGTTCATTGTGACGTGTTGTATGACGCCCTCTTCCTAGAGCCTGAGATATTTCTTGAGTCCTTAAAGCAAAATCAGG
>JASLJD010000129.1 GCA_030152625.1 Erysipelothrix sp. | reverse complement strand
AAAACCCGATGATTTTCTTCTCCTGATACATCTAAGTGATATTCTAAAACAACACGATCTTGGGTTAAGGTTCCTGTTTTATCCGTGCACAAGACATCCATTGACCCTAGATTTTGAATGGAATTAAGACTTTTTACAATTGTCTTTTCTTTAGACATTTCCACAGCACCTTTTGCAAGCGATGTGGTAACAATCATCGGTAACATTTCAGGTGTTAAGCCGACTGCAATGGAAACAGAAAACAACAAAGCACTGAACCAATCTTGCTTGGTTAAACCATTGATGACAAACACAATCGGTACCATTACGGCCATAAAGCGAATTAATAACCAACTGACTGAATTAACCCCTTTTTCGAAACTTGTTTCAACGGGTTCTTCTTGAACCTGTTCTGAAATTTGTCCGAAAATGGTATCTTCACCTGTCGCGACAACAATCGCTTTTGCATAACCGCTGACGACATCACTTCCCATAAAGAGCAAGTTTCCTTGTTCGGTTAAATCATCCCCTTCTGTTTCAAAAGCAAAGCTTTTTTCAACTGGATAACTTTCACCTGTCAAAGCTGCCTGACTCACAAAAAGGTCCTTTGAATCAAAAACTCGCATATCCGCTGGAATCATATCTCCGGCCGATAATTGAATCACATCACCAACAACAACTTCTTCGATCGGTAGTTCTTCCGGCTCGCGCCCATATCGATGAACGAGTGTTGTGGTTTGAACCATCTCACTTAAGCGCTTAGCAGCGTTACCCGATCGAGTCTCCTGAACAAATTTTAAGATACCACTTACCGCAACCATAATCGTAATAATGATCACAGTCATTGGATCTTCTTCTCCAGCAGCTGCATAGTAAATATCTGTGAAATAAGAAACAACCGCTAAACCGATCAAAATCAGCGTAAAGGGATTGATAAAAGCTTCAAAAAGACGGCGAATCCAGCTTTTTTCATCACCTTTATCAATGACATTACTGCCAAATTCTTCACGATTAAAGTCTACACGCTCAGGATGAAGCCCTGATTGATTACTCCCTAAATTCTTAAATACACGCTCTACTTCATTTTTGCTTGACCATAGAATACGGTCTTGGCTTGTTTTAAATTTTATTTTCTTCATTGAAAACATCCTCCTTCAATTTCTTCAATTGAACTTGGATTGTGCATGATAAAAATCCACGTTCAAATACCAACAATCCGACCATCGTTCTTCAGAATCCATTTTTACCACGCCCTTTCATTCGAATGCTTGAAAAAGTAAAAAACCATGCTATAGCGCCTAAACGCATAACATGGTCTAATTTCTAACATATTATCCGTTCAAGCTTTAACTCTAAAAGGCCATGTTGTTACTTTATCCTACGCCTTAGCGACGTAGTCTGTTCATACCAACTCATAGTGTCTCCACTATTTCGCGGCAGTAACCCGTATCCTTTTAGTAGCCTCACCTACCGTATATTCTCTTTTCAAGCACAACTTACACTCTAACCAATCCTAGACAACTTGTCAAGTTTTAGTCTTTTAAAAGGTAAACAGCACTTGTTTCATAAGGAATATCAATACCATTTTCATCCATAATTTCTTTTAAGCAGATCCTTAACTCACGTTCAAGACTCCACTTTTTAGAAGGGATGCATTTGATTTGTACTCTTAAAATAACTGCACTATCATCATAGTCCATAATCCCTAAAACTTCCGGTTCTTCTAAAATACCCTCTTGTTTTTTAAAATCTTCCAAACCCTCTCGAACAATATTCATCACTTCTTTTGTGTCCTTTTCATAAGGAATCGGAAGATCAACACGCGCTTTCAAATAATCACGAGAATAGTTTTTTACCGCACGGATTTCTCCATTTGGTATGATGCAAAGTTCTCCTTTAGATGTTCTTAGGGTGGTGGTTCTTAAACTCATTTCTTCTACCGTGCCAACATAACCCGCGACCTCCACAACATCTTCCACATTATATTGATCCTCCGTTAAAATAAAAAGACCCGAAATCATATCTTCAACAAGGGCTTGCGCACCTAAACCAAGCGCCACACTTCCAACCCCCGCCACAGCAATGATTGAGCTGGTGGAAATACCAAAGATTTCCAAGATAATCATTAACGTGAAAAAATAAATAAGGTATTTCGTGAAACTTGAAATGACCGTAAACATCGTCTTCTTTTTTTGATTCTTACTTCCTTTAAAAAGAATTTTTTGAAGTGATTTGATCAGGAAGTGAATCAATACTGTTCCCACAACGAAAACGACGACTGCAAGAAAAAGTCTTTTTAAAAGACCTTGAAAGAATTCTGCTTGAACTATTTTTTGCATATATTTCATCTTATCCCTGCTCTCTTTTCTTTATTTACTTTAACAATTAGTATATCATATAGCTAAGCACACAAAAAGAGAGTGATGAATATGATGTACTATTTGTACTGGTTAATTTATGCGTTTTTGGGTTGGATTATCGAAACATGCTATGTTTCAATTCCTACTGGTCATTTTGTTCACAGAGGCTTTCTCTACGGACCAATCATTCCAATTTATGGTTTTGGCGCCTTATCGATTTTATTGGTTCTCTTGCCCTATTCAGAAAGTCCATGGTTTATTTTTTTCTTAGGTATTCTCCTAACAAGTTTTTTGGAATATCTGACAAGCTATGTTATGGAAAAACTTTTCGATATGCGTTGGTGGGATTACAGTGAACGAAAATATAATATCAATGGTCGAATTTGCCTTAGAAATTCCATTCTTTTCGGTCTTTTGTCCGTTGCTTTAGTTGAATTCATTCACCCTAATGTACAAAACATCATCCAAACTTACAACCATCACCAACTCTATCAGTTTTCAAAAATAACGTTCTTTCTTTTCTTCATCGATTTTATTCTCAGTATTATTAACGTGATTGATTTCAAAGAAAACTTACAAAAGGCAAGTGTTTTATATGAAGATTTACAAACATGGATGGAAAAACAAGCATCGCTAAAAAATATTGAAAAACAAGTTGAAGACTTTGATGAGAAACTTCAGCAAGGCTTAGAAGATATGCAAATCCGTTTTCAAAGAAAAAGTAAAAAATTGGAAAAGGAACACCGAAGATTACTTCGTTCTTTTCCAACTCTTCGTTCCAAACGCTTCGATGAAATTCTCAAACAATTTAAAAAGAAATAAAAAGCAGATTCGTTGCGAATCTGCTTTTCTATTCTTTAAATTAAATGTTTTAACTCTTCACTTAGAGCATCAAAGTTTTCATTGTACTCTTTTAGACGTACTTCATTGCTTTCTAAGTTGTTTTGGAGTTCTTCGCGTTCTTTTTCTTGTTCTTCATCAAGTTCTTCGATCTCATTGAGTGAATCAAGTTTGATTTTGATCATCTCTGAAATTTCCTCTAAAGCATTGATGCGAACTTCTAAACGACGAATTTCCTCTTCAACAGCCACACGGCGTTCTTCAGAGTATTCGTGACGGAATGTTTTGTAACGTTGGAAGAATTTATCTTGGTGGGCTTTGAATTGATTCCAAAGACCTTGTTCATGCGCTCTTCCACTTGAACCGGCATCTTTCCATTCTTGGAAAAGTTCATCCATTGGACGGCGATCACCACTGAAAGGTTCTTGATTAGCAAGTTCTTCTGCTTTTTCAATAAGCCCTTCTTTGATTTCGCGCGCTTTCGCATGACGTGCTCTCATTTCGTCAAAATGTTCATTTTGACGATCGTAGAAATGTTGTCGTGCGGCGTTAAAACGTTCCCACAACTCATCTTCTACTTCTCGAGAAGCAAAACCTGCTTCTTTCCAGCGATCCATAAGATCTCTCATCACAGCGGAAGTTTCTTTCCACTCTGTCGAGTCTTTATGTTCTTCTGCTTCAGCAATCAAGGCTTCTTTACGTTCAGCAGCTTCTTCTTGAAGCTCTTCACGTTGATCAAAAAATTCATTTTGACGATTGAAGAAAATGTCATTTGCTTCTGAGAATTTTTCCCAAAGTTCTTGATCATCATCTTCTCCAGCAAAACCGGCTTCTTTCCATTGCTTTTGCATTGCTTGCAAGCGCTTGGAAGTTTTCGCCCATTTTGTTGAATCTTTAAGTTCTAATGACTCTTCAACCAATTTTTCTTTAATTTCTTTTGCTTTACGCATTTTTTCTTGACGTTCTTCATAAACTTCAAGAGCTTTTTTGAACTTTTCTTCCAAATGTGAATCGAAAGTATCGTCACTTGCCGACTCCCATTCTTCTTTGATTTGTTCAATTTCGCCCGCTTCATCTAAACGATTACCCAATCGGTATACTTCCGAAATGAGTTCGTTTTGACGTGATTGCTCAACAGAGGCTAAACTTTCCCAACTTAGATCCGGCCCAGGATCCGTCACCGTTACCTTTTCATCCTGCTCCAAGTGATCCTTATTCTGATCGTTATTGATATGCAACACCTCTTTCTCTACTTATTCTACCTTATTTTATCATGAAATACCAATGAGCGTGCTAAAAACGCTTTGTTTCAGTCTTTTTTGGGCAAATTGCTTGGAATTCTCCGCTTTTTTGGGTAAATTAGTTAAAAAGGAAGGAGTTTTCTATGTTTGATTTAGCTTTAGATATGTTAAAAGAGAAAAAATACATTGTACAAGCGATCGTTTTAACTTTTGTCTTTCTCATTATGTACACATTAATTGATTCTTTTAACCTTTCTTACCAAGAAATGAGCCAGCATTATGGTTTTTGGCTTGTGCTTGTGAATATTAGTCTCAACATCATTATGTCAACAATGAGTGCTTTACTTTTAAATCTTAATGCAATTATGGTTCGACTCAAAGGAAATGAAATCAAAGCAAGTAATATGAGCTTTGTATCCATCCTCTTCGGGGTACTTACCTATGGCTGCACACCTTGTGTCATTGGTTTTTTCGCCAATTTAGGCATCAGTTTTTCTGTAGCCGTCTTACCTTTTGCTGGATTACCTTATAAATTTATCTCCGCTTTACTTTTACTTTTTGGCCTTTGGTGGACAAAACGTGAAATTGAAAAAGGTGTTTGTAAAGTCAAAAATGCCTAAAATAAGCATTCTTAGCATAAAAAAACCTTACTCAAACAAGTAAGGTTTTTTTATACTTAAATTACTTATCGATAGCGAACAAGCATATCGACAGCTTCTTGAATTTCTTTTTCATCCTGCTCAGGAGCATGCATGCACTGCAATAAGTTATCAACTGCAACCAAACTAATAGCACGATCGACACTGGTTCGGACTGCTGTAAGTTGTGTGAGGACATCCTTGCAA
>JASLJD010000102.1 GCA_030152625.1 Erysipelothrix sp. | reverse complement strand
AAAAAAGACGCTAAACAGAGACTCACAATATTAAAAACCAGATAGATTTTCTTGTTTTTCATGCAAACACCTTCTTTATCCCCATTCTAGCCTATTTCCCAAAGCTTTACCATTCAATCGAAGCTGTGTTATGCTTTATGAAAAGAAAGGGGCATGAATATGAAAAAAGATATTATTGCCTATATACGCAGTGCACAACTCGCCTTTTTAACGGAAGAACATGCCAAAACCTTCAGCCGCATCAACATCGCTTTTGCCGTCCTTAAAGAACATCAACTGATGATACGCGACGAAGACCATTGGATTCATCTTGACAAAATTCGGACAATGAACCCAGACTTAGAAATTGTCTTATCCATCGGTGGAGCCGGCGCTTTTGGTTTTTCAAACATGGCCATGCATCAAGAGAGCCGCGAAATATTTTATCAGTCGATGATCGAAACCATCGATCGTTATGATCTGGATGGTGTCGATTTAGACTGGGAGTTTCCAGGATCAGATTGGGGTGGCGATTATTCGCTCAAGGACAAGGAAAATTTCACAATCTTAATCCAGGGCATGCGCGAAAAACTCGATGAGCACAGTCAAAAAACAGGGAAAAGATATTTACTCACCATTGCCGCTGCCGTTGGACAATGGTTTATTGACCAAACTGAGGTTTCTAAATTTTCCCCCTACCTCGATCAAGTGATGCTCATGACTTATGATTTACGTGGCTTTGGCCAAGAATACACCGCCCTTTTCAATCTCCCCAACGATCCTTACGCTATGTCAGCTGATGAAGGCCTGCAGCTTTTAATTGAAAACGGATGTCCAAAAGAAAAGATAGTTATTGGGGCAGCGATGTATGCAAGACATTGGGAAAAGGTGCCTAAAAACAACCAAGGTCTTTTAGAAAAGGTCAAAGCAGGTGGGGGCGATTACTTCTTAGAATACCCTGCTTTAGAAAAAGAAGCTGTAGAGAATCCTGATTATCAAAGGTTTTGGGATGATCAAGCGAAAGTCCCTTGGCTTTATTCCGAAAAACATCAACATTTCATTACTTACGATGATGAAGAATCGGTCAAGGAAAAGTGTCACTATATCCTCAAACACGACTTGCCAGGCATCATGTTTTGGCAATATGTCCACTGGGATGAAAACCCCCTCATTGAAGTGATGAAAAAACAACTTAAATAAAAGCATCTTCGTCGCCGAGAAGATGCTTTTAATTTACTATTAAATCTAATCTGTGCCTAAAAAGCGAGCTTGATTATTCACAAGTTCATAAACACTTTCACTCTCTTTCTGATCCCAAGGAGCAGAGGAAAGGATTAAATTTCCTGAAGGATCAATAGACTCTAGATAGAGATGGGATGCATTGACTTCATCAAAATGGATTTTTTCCATCTGAGGGAGCTTGGAACTTTGATAAATAAGCGGCCTTTGAGCTTGCGGAGCATAAGCAAAGAAGACGATTTCATCTTTCACGATGACTTCCATAAGCTCATTGTTTTCTTCTAAATAGCCCAAAGATTCCCAATGATCTTTTTGAATAAAAATCTCCCAAAGTTCCTGGCCCATTGCTTTATCTCTTAAGACTAAAGCATAATCTTCAGATTTGAATTCAAAGCGATGCTTAGCAATCAAAGCAATGTCTTCTTCAACTTCGACTAATATAGGATCTTCGTTAAGAAAAGCAAAGGCTTTACTGTAATGTTTCTCAGTCGATGGATCATCCCAAGTTTTGCCTGTTTCAGGGTATTTCACAAAGACAGGCTCGGGAAAAAAATATTCTTCAAAAACCGGATCTTGATAATAGAAAACCCAATATGCTATTTGCTCTTTTTCTTTTCTTGAAGCTTGTCTTGTGTAATAGGGATAGACATAATAATGAACACCCGCCTCTTCATAAGTCCATTCTTCCTTTGGTAAACGCCGATAGTATTGATATAAAAAAAGAGAAAGGATACTTAGAGACAAAGCGAGAAAGAGCGCGGATGCTCGTTTTTTGTGTTCAAAAAACTCTATTAAAAATTTAAAAATAAAAAGCAAGAAAACAAGCAAGGTCCATCGTAAATGATCTGCTTGTTGAGAATAAGTAAAAGGAAAAGAAAACAGCCTTAAAAGATACAGCAAAAGAGAGAAAAGGATGATGGTTGAAAGTTTTCGACTCATTTTTCGGAGATCAAGGCGCATGATAAAACCTCTTAAAGAAAAGAATAAGGACTATCCACAAAAGGAAAGTCAAAACAGCAAAAAAGATAAAACTTTGTAATAGGGAGTCTAAAGCATACATGCCTTCAAAAAATTGATGTTGATAAAAAGAAAGCTTCGCCCTTGTTTCCACAATATTTTCAATTTCAATTAACTGACTTTGGGCCAAGCCATAAGTAAACCCCCGTAAGCGAAAATAAAGATACGGTAAATAAAGAAAAGAAATCCCTCCTAAAGATAAGAAAAAGCTCAAAATATAAATTTGGGCATCGTTGGGGGCATCGATACGATACAGACGTTTTTGAAGTCGCCATTTTTCTTCTTGACTTAAGTCTTTTTTTAAAGTTTGATAATCTTCTTCCAATTTTTCAAACTTTTGAATCCAGTTTTCATCGTCCACAATCTTTTCATCTCCTTCTATTTTAAAAAACCTTGCCTTTTAAAGACAAGGTTTCTTTAATTCGTATTTGAATTTTGATCTTTCAAAATTTCATAGTCGATCGCAATACTTAAAGCTAAGGCCAAGACAGCCTCTTGCTCAGAGCGAATCGTTAATTCATAACTATCACCAATCGTAAACCAATGTTTACGTAAAGTCATGATCGGCTCATTGCGTTCATAAATTCTGTAATGATGATTGAGGAAATCTCCCTCAACACGCCAATTAATGCCTTCGATTGAAAAACTTTGGCGGAAAAATGAAAAATTGCGTTGTAAATGAACAAAGTGATCTTGAGTATGAATATCATAACGGGCAAAAAATCGAAACAGCTTACGATCAATCACTGCCAATTCTTGCCCCATCACATCATAAATCGTAAATTGCTTAGGAATTTTTAAAAAACTCCCTTGGACATAGTATCGCGCCTCATTGTTTTCATCCCAAACAGTGAAACGCTCACCCAAAGTTAAAACATCTTGTTTGATATAGACTTTCATGCCAAGCTCCTTTCCTTTGACATCCTCAGGAGGTTGTCAAAACACTGATATTATAAGTCTTTTAAGAGTGACTTTGCGAGCTTTTTAATTGCTGTAAATCGGAATGAATGATTTTTTCTGCAGAATAGCCTTCGAAAACATCGGGATTTTGAATCAAAATTTCTTTTTCCGACTTCTTTAATTGCTTAATCCGATATTCTAAACGACTCGCACTGGAACGATCTTTTGCCGACCATAAAGCCTCCAAACGCAAAACTTCACGACTCTTCGTGTACGCTGCAGCCTGCGGCAACTTTAAAACATGCTCCCGCATTCTTCTTTCCACATCCGTTGTAATCCCTGTGTATAAACTCTCATCATCACATCGAATCATATAGATATAATACATCTTCTCACCCTTTAATTCATTATAAAACGCTTTCTAAAGCTTGCCAAGCTGCAAGCCTCACCCTTTCATGTATAATGAGTACAGCCATTCAATCATGTTTCAGCGCAAAAATACACATGTTTGATCAAAGGCCGCGCATAGAAAGAGATGATTGAATGAAAAACTTCAAAAACGAAAAGATCAGTTTTGAAATACAAAAAGCCTTGAATCTTTTAAATTATGAAAAGGCAAGCCCTGTACAAAGAAAAGTTATTCCCGCTATTTTCGAAGGAAAAGATTTGCTTGTCCAAGCACAGACTGGCAGT
>JASLJD010000099.1 GCA_030152625.1 Erysipelothrix sp. | reverse complement strand
GGAAAACCATTGACCCAATGCCATGTTTAAACTGCTGATAAGACGCACATCCGATGTTTCAGGATGGGAGGCTTGAAGGATCGATGCTCTGAGTTTTTCAGGCATGGCGTAGCTTTCAAATGCTTTTAATTGAAGATCTTGATCATCAATATGACAATAAGCAATGTCTAAACCATCCAGGGATGTGCCGGACATGAGACCGAGTATTTTTTTCATTGTAAAACTTCCTTTCAAAAAAAGCGCCAAAGGCGCTTTGGATTATTGATCTGTCATGTTGTCAAAATAGCCTTGAATATGAACGATGGGCGTTCCTTTATCGCCCGATCCGCTGGTTAAATCACACAAGGTTCCGACAAGATCGGATAAACGGCGTGGCGTTGTGCCTAAGGAGGCACGATCATCCATTTTACTGTCGTCTTTCTTTTGAATTTCTTTTTTGATGGCTTTTTCAAGTTGATCGCCTTGAAGTTCTTTAAAATCATTGTCGGCAAGGTATTTGAGCTTGATTTCATGCGGTGTCCCTTCCAAACCGCTCGTGTAGGCTGGTGAGACAACGGGATCGGCCAATTCCCAAATACCGCCAATAGGATCTTTGAAGGCACCGTCTCCATAGACCAAGACCTCTATCTGCTTCCCTGTCTTTTGAGCCATCTGTTTTTGAATTGCTTCCACCATGGCTTGATTATTTCTTGGGAAAAGTTTGACGGAATCTTCAGTAGATGTGTTGGATCCCATCAGGCCATAGCTTTCATTGAAGCCACTGCCATCGATGCTTTCAGTGAGTAAATCATCCAAACCATAGACTGTTTGGGCTTTTTTCTCTTTCAATAAGGCCTTGGTTTCTTCGCTTTCATGCACATTACAAACCAAGACATCTTGTGTATAATCTAAAATACTTTCTGGTCGATTTGAGAAGATGATTTCGACTTCTGTTCCACAGCTTTCGACAATCTCACGGTAATAATGAACATAGTCGACACCAGTGAACTGGTGTTTTGGGTAACCAAAAACTTTGCGATAGTAGCTTTCATCAAAAACATCGGTATATGGATTGATTTGAGCATTGAAGACTTCTTCAAGTGAAACAAGTTCATTGCCCACTTCATCAGCTGGATATTGAAGCATCAAGACGATTTTTTCCGCCCCCATTGCGATGCCTTTTAAGATAATCGCAAAACGGTTTCTTGAAAAGATTGGAAATAAAACGCCGATGGTCTTTTTTCCAAACTTTCGTTTCACATCTTGAGCGATTGCCTCGGTTGTGGCATAATTTCCTTGCGCTCGGGCAAGGATCGATTCAGTGATACCGATAATGTCTCGGTCTTTGATTTTAAAACCATCACTTTTCGCAGCTTCTAGCACACTTTCAGTTACAATACTTGCGAGATCATCGCCTTCTCGAATGATTGGACAACGGATCCCCCTGGAAACAGTCCCTACTTTTCTTTCCACGCTTTAAACGACCTTTCTATCTTTCTATTTGAAGTCCATTAAGGACGCTAACACAGACAGTATAATAGCATGAAATCAAGTTTTCTTCAATATGTTAAAATAGAACTTGCAAGTGGAAAGGAGCATTCATGAAAGTTCAAAAAGCAGAAAAAAAAGAGCTCGCTGAAATCATGCAGATTATTGATGATGCGAGAGCCTATCTTCGTGAAGAAAAAATTCCCCAATGGCAAGCTGAGTACCCTTCTTATCGAGATATTGAATCGGATATTGAGCAAGGAAGTTTTTACCTATTAAAGGAGCAAGAAGCGATTTTAGCCTGTGCAAATCTTAGCCTCGACAAAGACCCCTTCTATGATGAAATCGAAGGTGTTTGGCTTCAAAATGGCGTCTATGCAAGCATTCATCGTTTGGCGGTAGCTAAAGCCTTTCGTCATCAGGGATGCAGTCGGATATTTTTGAGTTTATTGGAAGAAAAGGCCCGGGATTTAGGTGCTCTTTCTCTTCGCATCGATACGCATCAAAAAAATGAAGCGATCTTACATATTCTCAAAAAAGCAAAGTATCACTATTGTGGGATTGTTTATGTTGAAGATCAAAGCCCACGCCTTGCATTTGAAAAGATTTTATAAATAAAAAAACAGCGTTGAATACTTAACGCTGTTTTATTTAGGCACAAGATGTGTGTGCCGTGCTTTCCAATCCAGTATTTTAATATGAACCCAAAAGCCATAAATTCCAAGGGTGATAATACTTAAAAACCACCATTTGATCCAGTGGGCAAATAAATTGATCGCACTGCCACTAAAAAGTAAATTGTGTCCATCAATGACCGTATTTTCAAGCTCCCAACGATAGTTCCGAACAGTCGTCCAAGGATAGGCAAGACCCAGTGTAATGATTAGCAAAAAGGCATTGCTTATTTTGATCCAAATTGAGCTTAAAATTCCTCCTTTAAAATATGAACGCATCCGATCACTCCTTTAATCTATCTTAAGAATAACATAAAAATTGGGCACATGAAGGGTATTCGCATCTTTTTTTACCTATAATAAAGTCAGGAGATGATAGAATGCAAATCAGAAAACGTGAAGAAACATTGACAATTGATGGTACTCCCCTTAGCAAAGGGGCCGCTTTACCTGAATTTCACTTGTATAATCGTGATGGTGAGAAAATCAAAAGCGATCGTTTAAAAAAAGGAAAAGTTTTAATCTCTGTTTATCCTGATATTAACACATCGGTATGTGACTTACAGACCAGAACCTTCTTCAAAGAAGCCAGCGAACTAGAAGATGTTCAAGTTTTAAACATTTCAAATAACAGTGTTGATGACTTAAATGAATGGTGTGCAAGTGCGGGGCTTGATGTTGAGATGTACAGTGATCGTGATTTAAGTTTTGCGAAAGCGATGAATCTTTACATCCCTGAAATCGATCATTTAGCTCGTTCAGTTTATGTACTTGAAGATGGTAAAATCATCTACAATGAAATTGTTGAGGATTTGGCCACAGAGCCTGATTATCAAACTGCACTTCAAAGTCTTTAATCAAAAAGAAAAGGTTGTCTCTCAAATTTTGAGAGCAACCTTTTCTTTTTGATTAAAGACTTTGAAGTGCAGTTTGATAATCAGGCTCTGTGGCCAAATCCTCAACAATTTCATTG
>JASLJD010000093.1 GCA_030152625.1 Erysipelothrix sp. | reverse complement strand
GAAAAGCTCAATGTTTTTATTAGGAATTACAATTTTACTAGGTATTGTTGGTTCTTATTTAAAGATATTTTAAATAGAGAATAAAAAGGCAAGTTGATATCAACTTGTCTTTTTCATGTTTATAATAATGACAGAAATGAGGGAAAGCATGAAACATTTAAGTAACCGTCAAAAACTCATTATTTATTTATTGAGTGAAAAAGAATGGATAACAGCAAAAGAATTGTCTGTTCATCTCGATGTTTCAATTCGCAGCATTAAACAAGATATCAAAGGCTTGAGGGAAAGTTTCAATCAAGACGAAGAGATGATCATCTCCAAGCCTGGAAGAGGTTATGCTCTGAAAAAAAATGTCGATGCTTTCAACTTTTTTGAAGAAGATTATCCATTGAAAGAAATAAAAAATATCCATCGCTATACCAAAAGTAATGCTGATCGAATCTCATTTTTATTACAAAGGTTCTTAATCGAAGAAAAATATCAAAAAATTACAGATTTGAGTTCAATGCTCTATGTCAGCGAAGCAACGGTTCATCAAGATCTTCAAGATGTGCGAGAGATTTTAAGATCCTATGATCTTCGTTTAGAATCTAAACCATTCTATGGCTTAAAGTTACAAGGCAAAGAAAGTGATCAACAAACAGCCCTACTGGATTTTATATTTTATAATCGTCTTGGTTTAGTCGATGAAGCTTTGTACCGACAATTCTTTTTTAAAAAAGAAGAAAAGTTAGCAGAACTGAAGCAAATTATTAATCATGTGTCTGAAAAAAATGCTGAGAAATTTGCTTCATGGGTTGTGGAAAACATCGTCTATGTTTGCTTGATTACATTACAAAGAGCAGAAGACAGAAGCATGCGAGAAGAATCTTTGATACTGGAAGATCGAAAATATTATGTCATGGCTCAAGAAATCATTGATGAAATGCAAAATGTTTTAGAGATCGAAAAAAAACTAAAAGAAGAAGATTATATATGGATAGCCACTCACTTAGAATCAAAGCGAAGACTGCCTTTTCATGTTGAAGTTTCCGAGCCAATTCAAGCCTTGAGCATGAATATTTATCGAGAAATTCAAAATAATTTTAATATTGACTTTTCCGAAAAAAAGGTTTTGTATGATGCGACATCTCGGCATTTACATCAGTTAATTCACCGACACCAACGCGGTGTTTTATTACGGAATAAAGCGCTTAAAAACCATCTGGGAAAGGATCTTTTTGCTTTAAAAATCAGTATATCGGCAATGGACATTGTTGCACAAAAAATTCCTGGATTTATTTTAAATACAGATGAAATAGCTTATTTATCCATGCACTTTCAATATGGTTTGACAATGCAAAAGAGAAGTCAAACGAGTCGAAGTCTTTATTTTATTGATGATTATGTTGATATTTATCGACTTTATTATGGTCATGAAATTAAGCGACACTTTGAAAATAAAGGACATCAAGTTCACATCGGCTCTCAGCTTCCTGAAAAAAAGTACGATTTAGTTTTGGCGATGAAAGATTATTCTACAAGCAATCAAGATGTTTTATTTTTGGAGCATAGTGAATACATGGAGCAAATCGCTCATAGCCTAAAGCAGTTAGACTTCAATCGTCAACAATTGGAACGTTTTATGAGTCCTGACTATCTCTTATTGAATTTAAAAGGTCGAAACAAAGAGGAAGTGATGCAAGCATTCTATCAGCAACTTCGTTCTTTGGACTTGTTGAAAGAAACCTCGGTTCAAGATCCCTTTGTTGCTCATGAAATAGCGCCATCGGTAATGCATGTACATGACTTGAAAAAAGTCGTTGACCATTAGGTCTGTGTTGTAGCGACCTTAGAAACACCGATTGTTTCTGATCAAGGTATCATCAAGGTTTTATTTATGATTAAAACAAAAAGAGATGAGGACCAGTATCTTTATTTTCTTTGTGACATCTTTTCTTTATGGGCCAGTAACAGCATGCTTGTTGAGAGGTTTTATAAAAAACCAGATTACCATCTTTTAGAAAAACAATTATTTGCTATGTTTGAAAAATAAAAGTCCTCGTTAAATTTAACGAAGACCTGAATAGTATTTTCCTTGCCATGTATTTTCTTTGGCCATTTTTTTATCGATTTCATTGAGAACAATGGTTTTTTTACGAGTCCATTCAGGAGCTAAAAGATCATCCCCCATCGCATCCCCTGTCAAGCGTGCAATGACCATTTCAGGGGGTAAGATCTCAAGCTGTCTAACAACAAGATCGACATAATCATCCCTTGAAAGGAGCGGGAAAGGCTGATGATGATATAAAATCCCCAGCTTGCTGCTTTTAATCACATGCAGCATATGGATCTTAATCATATCCGGCTTCAATTTCGCAACATATTCCGCTGTTTCCATCATCATTTCCATACTTTCTTGCGGGAAACCATTGATGATATGAATACAAGTACGAATCTTGGCCTCTTTTAATTTTTGAATAGCTTCAGTTACCGAATCAAGATCATGTCCGCGATTCATCCAATCTCCGCTGCTTTGATGAATGCTTTGCAAGCCGATTTCAATGGTCAAATCTTTTTCTTTGGCCTTTTCTTTAAAATAAGCAATTTTTTCATCATCCAGACAATCACTTCTTGTCGCAATATCAATCCCGACAAAGCGCTCATCTTTAAAGAAGGGATCATAGAGCTTTTTTAATGTCGCAAGCGGAGCGTGTGTGTTACTGTAGGCTTGAAAATAAGCGATTTTATGTGCTTGAGGCCATTTATCTTCCATGATTTGGATGCTGTGTTGGATTTGTTTCTCTAAATCTTTCGTCTCTAAAATCATATCGCCAGACCCCGCTGCTGAGCAAAAAATACAGCCACCATGCGCAACGGTTCCATCTCTATTTGGGCAAGTGAAGCCCGCATCTATCCCAACTTTATAGGTTTTATCCCCATAAGTTTTTCGAGAAAAATAATTAAAAGTTTGGTAGCGCTTATTATCAAGGCTATAAGGATAAGGGTTTTTCATGAACTCACACTTTCTAAAGGAATAACGCCTGCACTGACACCTAAAAGCTCCCAGTTTTTCCAAGCTTTTTCTTCAAGGCGGCTTCTTTTTTCCATACCTTCAATTTCTTTGAGATCATCACTCCCATAGATTCGTTCCAAAGCTTGATGGTAGTTCTTACAAGAAGCAATGATCTCAAAACGATCGGCAAATTGCACGATGTTAGTGTTTGGATCCAGCAGTTTTTGCACACCATCATGAATGAGCCATGTTCGGGTAATAAAATATTGAGCTGAATAGTCAGGAAAAGTTTCCTGGAAGAAGCTTTTCGCCTTGTCTAAGGAAGCACTCACCGCATTTGGTGATAAGTCCGTTTCTGTTTCAATATGGACATTGATTAAAGGAAAGCCTTCTGGAAAGCGTTCTTTGACTTCTATTGACAAAGGCATCCAATCATGAGCACTTCGTTCAATTTCTTGATAGTCCATGGGAAATTTTTGAAAACGAAGACTGCCAATTTTGAATATTTCAGCTCGAAAAAGAAAAGCCAGCCATTTCAAGTCAGCTTTGAAAAGGCCCCATTCAGATTCTTTTTGATAATATTTCAAAATGCGGTATTCGAAATCAGGGAAAGTTGCGGCAATGATCTTTTCATCGACCCCCAATTCTTCATAGCGCTCAAAAAGACTTGCGACACTTAAGGCCGAGTAGGCAAAGCGCTCATACGCATCCAAAGTATCCAGTTTTTCAGGCTGAGCATAGATGTTTCCTGAAAAGTCAAAAGGGATAGCCTGAACTGCTTTGAGAATTTCGTCCTTAAATTGATATTTTTTCATAATTTGATAACTTTTTTCAAGCATTCAAAGACCTCCTTGCATTGAGACAGTATAGCATTTTTAAGGGCTTTTAGGAAAGAGGCTTGTTATTTCAAAGAGATATGGTATAATCACTCTTAGTGTAGGTCCTTTAAGTTGTGACAGAGAGCACAACAAGGGTGATAGTCAATTTTATTACCTCAATTTTTAAAGGCGCCTTAGTGTGCCTTTTTTTATTAAGCGACCATACACAATTTCCAAATAAAAAGGAGAGATTGTATGGAAAAAGAATTACTGATTGGCGTAAGAGAAAAGCCAGAGAGTTTAGCACGTTGGATTATCTTAAGCTTTCAACATGTCTTTGCCATGTTTGGAGCGACGATCTTAGTTCCCATTTTAACTGGACTGGATGTTGGGGTATCCCTTGTCGCAAGCGGTGTTGGAACTTTGATATATATTGCCTGTACCAAGGCAAAAGTACCCATTTATTTAGGAAGTAGTTTTGCTTATATTTCCACCATTGCCGTCGCAGCCCAAAGCAGCGGTGGTATCGAAAGTGCTTATGTTGGTTTAATGATTGTTGGTGTTATTTATATGATCGTTGCTTTGATCATCAGTTTTACCGGCAGTGAATGGATTAAACGTCTTATGCCACCAGTGGTCATTGGTCCCATGATCATTATTATCGGTCTATCTTTAGCCCCAACCGCTGTCTTAGAATCCGGTTTAATGGGCATTGAGCCCCTTTTAGAACAAGGGAAATATCTTGGCCTTGATGGCGCGTCTTGGAAGGTTCCTTTGGTATCCTTCATCACCTTTGCAACAGTGGTATTGGTCTCTATGCGCGCTAAAGGATTTCTTCAAGTGATTCCCTTCCTGGTTGCGATTGTTGTGGGTTACAGCAGTTCCGTAGCCCTAGGCCTTGTTGATATTCAAACAGTCTTTGAAGGGGCCAAGTTTTTCCAAGTTCCCGATTTTCGTTTCCTTGGCACATATGAGCTGGATTTTTCAGCCGTAGTCGTCTTTGCCCCCTTGGCCTTAGTCACGATTGCAGAACATATTGGTGATCATATTGTTTTAGGTGAAATTACCGGCGGCGATTACTTAGAAGAACCGGGTCTTCATCGAACCATTTTAGGAGACGGGCTTGCAACCTTTGTTTCCGCAGCACTGGGTGGTCCAGCGAACACAACTTACGGTGAAAACACCGGTGTGATCGCAATGACACGTGTCGGCTCCGTTTGGGTAACGGGCCTTGCAGCCATCTTTGCTATTGGCCTTGGCTTCTTAGGTTGGGTCCAAGCTTTCATCGCCAGCATTCCTTGGGCCGTTATTGGAGGAATGACCATCATACTCTACGGTTTGATCGCCTCCAACGGAGTTAAAGTTCTCATTAAAGATCGCACCGATTTATCGAACATGAAAAACCTTGTTGTCGTATCAACGATGCTTGTGATTGGTTTAGGTGGAGCAAGTGTTCAAATCACTTCTCAAACATCACTTAGCGGAATGAGCTTAGCAGCGATTGTTGGAATTGTATTAAACCAAATATTGACGCGTCTTGAACGCAATGAATAAAAGTAAGAAGCAAAGCCCTGATTGATACGATCAGGGCTTTTTTATTTGACAAGGAAAACAGTCTTTGCTAAGATGATGTCAACGCTTACAGAAAACGTTTTCGAAAGGGGAGTTAATATGACGAAAACAAAAAAGAATCGTATCTTTGATTTTGACTTTTGGCAACAATTTGGAAAAACTTTAATGCTGGTGATCGCAGTCATGCCTGCAGCAGGTTTAATGATCAGCTTAGGGAAAGTGATTGCAATGAGTGTAGAGACAGGGATCGTTCATACCCTAGCTAGCACCATTGAAAGCATCGGATGGGCGATTATCACCAATCTGCACTTACTGTTTGCTGTCGCAATTGGTGGTTCTTGGGCTTATGATCGCTCCGGAGGTGCTTTTGCAGCGGCCTTAGCTTTTATTTTAATTAATCGCATCAGCGGATCACTTTTTTCAGTGGATGCTGCAATGCTAGCTGATGAAGCAGCCACAACAAAAATGTTTTTTGGTTTAGGAAAAGAAATCGCTGTATCGGGCTATTTCACAAGTGTTTTAGAAGCACCTGCCTTAAACATGGGTGTTTTTTCAGGGATGATTGCCGGTTTTTTAGGCGCAAACATCTACAACAAATACCATGATTTTGACGGTTTACCGGATAGTTTATCCTTTTTTAACGGAAAACGATTTGTTCCTTTTGTAGTGATTGCTCAATCCTTTCTGACAGCTTTAATCTTGAGTTTATTTTGGCCAATCATTCAAACAGGCATCAATCGTTTTGGTTTATGGATTGCTTCATCTCAAGACTCTGCCCCTTATTTCGCACCGTTTATTTTCGGAACATTGGAACGCTTACTCTTGCCTTTTGGCTTGCACCATATGTTAACAATCCCAATTAATTACACCCCGATGGGGGGTCAGTATGAGATCTTAACAGGTGCTCAGGCGGGCGCTCAGGTTTTTGGACAAGATCCCCTTTGGCTAGCATGGGTCAGTGATCTTGCAAATCTTCGCAGTGCAGGCGACACTGCTCAATATCAAATGCTTTTAGAGAATATTCATCCTGCTCGTTTTAAAGTGGGACAAATGATCGGCTCGACGGGTATTTTGATGGGTCTGACTTATGCGATGTATCGTCATGTTGACAAGGAGCATCTTGAAGCTTATAAACCGATGTATCTCTCGGCTGCAGTTGCTGTGTTTTTGACAGGAGTGACTGAACCAATAGAATTTATGTTTATGTTTAGCGCACCCTTCCTTTATTTTGTTTACGCAATCATACAAGGCCTTGCTTTTGCCATGGCGGATATCCTACCACTTCGTGTTCATTCCTTTGGTTTTATTGAATTACTGACACGGGTGCCGTTAATCGTGAAGGCTGGAATCAGCAAAGATTTTATTTATTTCTTACTTGTTTCCCTTGCTTTTGCTGTTTTGATGTATTATTTAGCGAGTTTTTTAATTGAGAAAAAAGAAATGGCTACGCCAGGACGTTTTGTGGAAGAAGATGAAAACTTTGAACAAATTGATATTCGTCAGCATGTTCCTGAAATCATTGAAGGTTTAGGTGGTTATGATAATATTGACCATGTGGATGCTTGCATGACACGCCTAAGAGTTCGTGTTAAAAATGCTGATCTTGTTATGAATGAAGAAGCTTGGAAAAAAATCGGTGCCTTGGCTTTAATTCAAAAAGATGAAGCGGTTCAAGTTGTGATTGGTCCGCACGCTGATGCCATCAAAAACGAGGTGAATCGCTTGCGATGAAGATTTTAAGTCTCAATACCCACAGTTTAGTCGATGGCGACAGCGAAGAAAAGGTCAAGGCTTTGGCTGAAGAAATCTTCTTTGAGGCCTATGATTTGGTTTTTCTTCAAGAAGTGAATCAAAAAAGAAGCTTAGAAGCGATTGCAAAAGATAATTTTGCTTACCGTGTCCAAAAAAAACTTTTCGCCTACGGTCTTCATTACCATCTCTATTATGATAAAGTGCATCTTGCTTATGATCGCTTTGATGAAGGGCTTGCAATCCTCTCCCTTGCTAAAGCAGAGGAACATGCGACTTATTTGGTTTCAAAAAGCGATGATTATGAGGACTTTCGTCGCCGTAAAGTGCAAATGATTAAATATGAAGGCATGCATTTCTACAATGTGCATTTTGGCTGGGAGGATGATCCCCTCGATCCGTTTTCAAAGCAGTGGGCAGTCTTTGAAAAGCATCTTCAAAAACCCTGTATTGTCGCCGGGGATTTTAATTTGGAAGATGCGGATGAAAAACTTGCTCTTTATGATAGCTATCATTTAGCCGAAAAGAAATCAGGTTATGAAACCACTTTGGGATCGATCGATGGTTGGGAAGAGGCGCAAGATCCCAAACGCATTGATTATGTTTTCGTCAGTGAAAAAGCACGGGTTTTATCGCATCATGTTGTTTTAGATGGGGATAAATCACCGTTGATATCGGATCATTATGCTCTTTCTGTTAGCTTTGCGGATGAGTGATGATCAAAATAAAAAAGGAAGATCGTTTAAGATCTTCCTTTTTCTTATCCTTGAACAGTGCTTTCTTTCCGTGATTCAGTGGGTGTTTGTGAAAACAAACGTTTGTATGCTTTGGTAAATTAGGATACGGAGCGAAAGCCTGTTTGGTCTGCGATTTGGCTGACAGGAAGCTCAGTGGTAAGCAGAAGTTGTCGAGCTTGCTTGCAGCGTAGATTGTTGATGTATTGATTGATTGTTAGGGATGTGACATCCTTAAAAACACGACTGAAATGATACTTACTGATGCCAACATGATTTGCGATTTCATCAAGGGATAAATCTTGATCATAGTGCTGATGGATGTACTCCATCGCTTCTTTAACATAATGAACTTGGGGCACATCGGTATCAATGCGTTGCTCCTTTGCTACCCGTTGATTCCGAAAGAGCAAAATCAACATGGTAATGGAAAGGGCACGAACCGCATCTTGATAATATTTCTTCTCCTTGTTCATTTCATGACCAATGATTTGAAAGATGTTTCGCATCTCCAAATCTTCGGTGACCACATTGAAATCATTGTTCATGGTATCAAAGCCTTGATCGTTACAGAATTTATGATCTAAAACAAGTGAGTAATAATGGATTTCATCGGAAACAGCTTCAATACGATGGATGTCATTGGTATTAAAAATAATGATATCCCCCGACTGAGCTTCATGTATCTGGTCATTGACCACAATTTTCGCTTCGCCCATCAATAAATAAACAAGCTCTAAATTTGTGTGCCAGTGTGCATTGGAACTTTCATATCTTTTTTGGTTAACATATTCAAAGACAATAGGAAACTTAGGGTCTTTAAATTCATAGACCATGTATTGAAAGTCTTTCATGCTCTTCACCTCTTTAAGTCTATTTTCACGATTTATGCACATTTTCGCAATCTTTTCAGAGGAACTGCGGTAAAAAAGACGAGGAATCTTAAAAAAGTCTTTGTTTTAACCGCTTACAAGCAAAATATTACAAAAATCAAGCAAGAAGCATGCTAGGAATCGTTATTTTTTTGGCCTATAATGTAAGCGTATTCAAGTGTGAGACTTGTAAGAAGGAGGCAATCATGCGTTATATAGGAGCAAAAAATGGAAAAATAGCGTTATTAGAAAAAGAAAAACCTGTCTTAAAAAAAGGACATGTTTATGTAGAAACCTGTTTTTCCGCAATCTCTCCAGGCACAGAATTGAACATGGCAGCCAATGCCCAAGAAGATGCTTTCCCACTTGGTTATAGTGCCGCAGGGATTGTGAAAGAAGTGTCAGAAGATGTTCGTAACTTGAAAAAAGGGGATCGTGTTGCTGTTTATGGTGCACCGTATACGGGGCATATGGAGTATTTGTCCGTGCCCGAAACCTTGGCAGTGAAAATACCCGATGGTCTTGATCTCAGGGAAGCAGCCATGGGTGGTTTAGGTGCCATCGCAATTCATGCCTTGCGTCAAGCTGATTTGGCCTTTGGTGAAGTGGCCGTTGTGGTCGGTTTGGGTATTTATGGCCAATTGATATCACAAATTGCCCATCAAGCAGGCTTGATCGTCTTGCCGCTTAATCGCTCCAGCCAAAGAGCTGAGCTTTTAGAAGAAATCAGCGGTATTCCATCCTACTCCGATGAAAAAGAGATGGAGGAAAAGTTAATGGAAATCACCCAAGGCCAGGGTGCCGATGCGGTCTTCCTTTGTGTTGGCGGAGATTCCAATTACTTAACAAACAAAAGCTTAGAATGGCTAAGAGACCGTGGAAAATCGGTGATTGTTGGGGATATTCAACCCAATTATCGTCGTGAGCTCATGTTTGCGAAAGAAGCAGAGATCATCATTTCTCGAGCAGGCGGTCCGGGTCGTTATGATCCTTATTATGAATTGCATGCGATCGACTATCCTTATGCTTATGTGCGTTGGACAGAGGGTCGCAATGTCGCTGAGTTTGTGCGCCTAGCCAATGAAAAAAGAATCAAGCTTGATGATTACTTTGAACGTGATTTCCAATTGGAAGAATATGAAGCAGCTTATGATAGCTTGTCTCGTCCAGGGGCAGCTTACTTAACACAGATTTTTAATTATGGAAAGGAAAGGAAATAAAGGATGTCACAAGAAATTTTACAAGAAATTGAAACAATGATGTATACACCCAGTGAAGCCCTCATTGAAGATGTGAAGAAAATTGATGGCGATATCATGATTCTTGGTGTAAGCGGTAAGATGGGTTATAATTTGGCCGCACTTTTAGTCAATGCTTTGAGAGAAGCGGGGATAAAGAAGAAGGTTTACGGTGTTGCACGTTTCAGTGGTGGAAAAAAAGATCGCCAACGCTTCGATGATTTGGGCGTAGAAACGATTGTTGCGGATTTCTTAGAGCCGCAAGCTTTAGATAAATTACCGCAAGTTGAAAACATTATCTACATGGTTGGTTATAAATTTGGGGCAAGTGGCAATGAAGCTTATACTTGGGCTTTGAATTCCTACTTACCAGGGAAGGTTGCGGAAAGTTTTCCAAATTCAAAGATTGTTGCTTTTTCAACCGGAACCGTTTATCAATTAGTCGATGTGCGTTCGACAGCACCATCAGAAGAAGTGAAACCTGAGCCTTACGGAGAATATGCGCAATCATGCCTTGGTCGTGAGCGTATTTTTGAGTATTTTTCCGAATTAAACAAGACTCCAACCTTCATTTATCGTTTAAATTATGCGATCGATGTTCGTTACGGTGTGCTTGTTGAATTGGCCCTTGCGATTAAAAACCGCGAAGCGATTGATTTGTCCATGGGTCATGTGAATGTTATCTGGCAGCCGGATGCTTGTGAAGTAGCCATTCGCGCCTTGAATCATACAACGGTACCTGCTAATGTCGTCAATGTGACCGGACCGGAAACATTGTCGGTACGTTGGTTAGCTGAGACCATCGGTCAAGAAATGGGCATTAAACCTATTTTCACAGGCCAAGAAGAAGATACGGCTCTTTTAAGCAATGCATCCAAAGCTCATGAACTCTTTGGCTATCCACAAACCAGCATCCGTGAAATGATTCGTTATATTGTGACATGGATAGAAAACGGTGGGGAATTGGATGATAAGCCAACTCACTTCCAAGAACGAGAAGGAGAGTTTTAAAATGAGTCATCGTTTAAAAGCAGACATCAAAAAATTATTGCATGAAGGTGGCGTAATCCCAGCGCATCCGCTTGCCTTAAATCCTGATAAAACACTCGATGAGCTCAATCAACGCGCCTTAACACATTATTATCTTGATGCCGGTGTTGATGGGATTGCGGTGGGAGTTCATACGACACAATTTGAAATTCGTGATCCAGAGATTAATCTCTATAAGCCTGTTTTAAGGATGGCCATTGAGGAAATCGAAAAAAGAGAACTCGATCGTCCGATTATCAAAATTGCTGGTCTTTCTGGTCCCAAAGAGCAGGCTGTTGAGGAAGCGAAGTATGCGGCTTCTTTAGGTTATGATTTAGGGCTTTTGGCCATGGGCGGTCTTGAAGATCTCAGTGAAGCAGAGATCTTAGATCGGACCCGAGCAGTTGCAAAAGAAATTCCTGTCTTTGGTTTTTACCTTCAGCCTTCTGTTGGAGGTCGTGTTTTCACCTATGAATTCTGGCATGAATTTATGGAAATTGAAGGTGTTTGTGCTGTGAAGGCAGCGCCTTTCAATCGTTATCAAACTTTGGATGTTGTTCGTGCAGTGATCGCTTCAAGTCGTCGGGATGAGATTGCGATTTATACCGGTAATGATGATAATATTGTTGCGGATTTACTGACAAGTTATGAATTTGAAGTCGATGGCGAAATGATCCGTAAAGACATCGTAGGCGGTCTTTTAGGCCATTGGGCAGCTTGGACTCGTTCTGCTGTGACATTGTTTGAAGCGATTCAAAAAGCACGTAAAACAGGTGAAAATTATCCGGAGCTTCTTTTAGAAGGGGTCAAAGTGACGGATATGAACGATGCTTTCTTTGATTCCAAAAACCAATTCAAAGGTTCGATTGCAGGAATTAACGAAGTACTCGCTCGATCTGGTTTGCTTCAAGGCAACACTTGTCTGATGGATCATGAACGTTTGAGTCCAGGACAAAGCGAGGCAATCGATCGGGTGGAAGCTTTGTATCCTGAATATTGTGATTATGACTTTATTCAAGAAAACGTGGAAAAATGGCGCCAACTAGCAAGAAAAAAATAGCAATCATTGGCCATGATTCCACCCACGTGACTGCCTTTACGCAACGATTATTTGAAGATGCGGACTTGTCAAAAGAATGGCAAGTCCAAAGCATTTATCGCGATCATCAAAGTGAGATGGCTTTAAGTCGAAATCGTCAAGCATCGATTGAAAAATCTTTGAAAGACTATCCAATTGCTTGGTATGATGATAAAAGAAAGCTTGAAGAACACGATGCTTACATGATTTTAAATGTCGATGCAAGCTATCATCTTGATTGGATTGAAAGGCTGGCTGTTTATCAAAAACCGATCTTTGTTGATAAGCCGCTTGTTTACGATTCTAAGGAATGCGATCGAATCCTTCAACTTGAAAAAAAGGGCTTAAAATTGTTCTCCAGTTCAGCCCTTTATTTCAGTCCTTTTGTCAAAAGATTAGCGGATACGATCAATGAAAGCACACGCAAGATTGTGATCGAAGGCCCAGCTTATCGTGAAAAGGAAGTACCAGCCTTTCATTGGTATGGCATCCATCTCTTAACGATTTTACATCGCCTCATCGGGATAGACTTTCATTTCAAATCATGTGAAAAGAAAGCAAATTATGATCGGATCGCTTTTGAAGCCAAGGGGATTGAATGTGTTTTACATGCCTATCCTCAAGACATGCACGAATTCAGAGCGATGGTTATGAATCGAGAAGGCCTTTTTTCAGATTCCATTGTGAATGATCAAAAGCCTTTGTATGACTATCTTCTAAAAGCTGTTTTACAATTTTTCAAAGAAGGCAAAACAAGCATTTCAGTGCAAGAAAGCTGTGAAATGATGAAAAAACTCAGTCAAATTAATCATGCATTGAATGAATAAAAAAGCGTTCTGAGGGACGCTTTTTATCTATAAGGAGGGAAGTTTGTGATCAATATTCAAAGATCACTTGAAAAACGTCAAGAAAAACTCATTGATTTAAGTTGGGAAATTTGGAAAGCATCTGAAATACGTTTCGAAACAGCGCAGTCAGCCGATCTTATGCAAGAACTTTTAGAAGAAGAAGGCTTTGAAGTACAGCGTTCTGTGGCAGGGATGGAGCATGCTTTTCTTGCTACTTACGGAAAAGGTGAGGTCAAATTGGGCCTTCTAGCAGAATATGATGCCCTGGAGGGCATGAGTCAAAAAGCCCTGAGTTATCAAGCAGAAAAAGATCCTGATCGCCGACACGGACATGGATGTGGACATAATCTTTTGGGCGTGGGTTCCTTAGCGACTGCTTTG
>JASLJD010000064.1 GCA_030152625.1 Erysipelothrix sp. | reverse complement strand
AAAAGGAGCTGCGATTGGCATTGTGGTTGAGTATAATCCCTTCCACTACGGACACCTTTATCAAATTCAAAAAATTAAAAACAAATATCCCGATGATGTCCTTGTCGTCATTATGTCGGGACATTTTGTACAGCGGGGATTACCGGCCATTGTTAGCAAAAAAGAGCGAGCCATCACAGCTTTGGATCACGGTGTTGATATTGTTCTTGAGCTTCCCACGGTCTTCAGTTTACAAAGAGCAGATATTTTCGCTCACAGCGCCGTCTCTCTTTTAGATTATCTAAAAATTAAACGCCTGGTTTTTGGTAGTGAAAATCCGCAAGCTATTCAAAAACCTCAGCATGATCTTAGCAAACTTCAAGAAGGCTTTTCTTTTGCAAAAGCTAGCAATTTGAGTCAAGAAAGGCCGAATAATTTATTGGCTTTTTTCTACCAAGAGAAGGCCAAGGAACTGGGGATTCAATGCATACCCATCAAACGAATTGAAAACAGTTACCACGATGAAGAAATGGGTGGAAAAATAAGCAGTGCTACCGCCATCCGTAAAGCTTATTTTCATGATCAAGACTTTCAAAAAGCCACCCCCATGCCCTTGAATGACTTGAACACTTTCCATATCGATGACTTTCAAGCTCTCTTCCGAGCGAAGATTTTACAAAGTTCAGCAAAGACCATGCGAAAGCATCAACTGATGGATGAGGGCATCGAAAATCTCTTTAAAAAACTGGCCGAAGATCCTTACTCCGATCTCATTGACGATGCTGTTTCTAAGCGTTATACAAAAAGTCGCATCCAAAGGACGCTCATGAACTTTTATCTTGGCATTGAAAAAAAAGACTATCCGCTCCCTGAAAAAGTTCGACTCTTAGCCGCAAACAAGAAAGGCTTAGCTTATCTTTCCAATCATAAAGAATCACTCCGTTACAGCAGTCGCTTCAAAGACTATGATTATCATCAAGAAGAACTTCAATACAGCATGCTTTATGCCTTAGTTCAAGACAAAAAAACTCAGTCGCGTCTTATTCAAGATGAACTGTCTTTCCCCATCATTCGCAAATAAAAGAACGCATTTTGCGTTCTTTTTTTAAAAGATAAGTTTTTTACTTTTTTCCCATGGGAAACCATCCCGACCAAAATGCCCAAAATTGCTTGTTTCGCGATAAATCGGACGTAAAAGGTCCAATTCTTCAATAATGTTTTGAACAGAAAAATCAAAGTTGTTTTGGATGATTTCAAGGATTTCTTTCTCTGGACGACGATTGCTGCCAAAAGTATCAATATGAATAGAAAGTGGATCGCTCATCCCGATAGCATAACTTAATTGAATTTCAATGCGATCACATAAGTCCGCTTCAACCACACTGCGGGCAACATAGCGGGCATAATAGGCTGCTGAGCGGTCTACTTTGGACGGATCTTTCGAGCTGAAGCAACCACCACCAATTCGGCCTACACCACCATAGGAGTCTACCACGATTTTACGACCGGTTGTTCCACTGTCACTGAAAGGACCAGCAATTGAGAAGGCTCCACTTGGATTAACAATCATTTCGGTTTCATCCGTGAGCCATTTTGGATCGATCACTTGATGAATCACTTCCTCCACCATCGTCTTATGAATCAAATCTTGGGATACATTTTCTTTGTGTGAGGCACTGATTACGACTTTGTCAACAAAAACAGGACGATGTTTTTCATCATAAGCAACGGTTACCTGAGTTTTACCATCAGGAAGAAGCCAATCGATTTCTTTTTTGAGATAGGAAAGTCTTTCAGCGAGTCGATGGGCTAAATGGATTGGAAGGGGCATCAAGGCTTCGGTTTCATTGCTAGCATAACCAAACATAATCCCTTGATCACCTGCCGCAATCCCGTCTTTTTGTTTGACCGCATCAAAAATCTGTGATGATTGTTTCTGTACTTTCAATAAAACATCGAAGTCTTCTTCATAACCGATATCGGCTAAAACGGATTTCGCAATGGCTTCATAATCGATCTTCGCTTCCGTATTGGCTTCACCATAAACTAAAATAAAGTTATCTTTGATCGTTGCTTCAACAGCCATCTTTGAATTTTTATCTTGCGATAAGGCTTCATCTAAGATTGCATCGGCAATTTGATCACAAATTTTATCTGGATGACCGTCGGTTACACTTTCTGAAGTAAAGTAAAGATACATTTTATTTCTCCTTTTCTACATAAAAAAAAGACTTAGCTCTACACTAAGACTTTTCGTGCAAGCTTATCGATGTTAGCTGGACCACCTTACTTTTTTTCAGCAGGTTGGTGTGGAATCATCGAGCTAACCCTCTCCCCCACTTCTTGATAATTTAATTTTATTATAAACAATTTCCAAGCCTTTCTCAAGTTAGTCAGTCTAAAGGTCGTTGACGGTAATTCCCTTCTACAGCACGAACGGAGGCAACCTCAATAAACGCAGCGTCGTCAACCGATCGAATTGCTTCAATAATCAAAGGTATCTCAAAATCATTGACAACCATATAAAGGATAGACTTTTCTCTTTGATGATACATACCCTGGCCATCTATTTTTGTGATACCATGACGGACAACGGATAAAATTGCTTCACTGACTGCATCTGCTTGATCATTTTGAGTAATGATTTTTAAACTCGATAATTTATAACGATCGTGATATTGATCAATGATTTTTGTTGAAGCAACTTGATAAATAATCGAGTAAAAAGCCAGTGTCCAGTCATATTGCCAACCATAGTAGACAAGCATTGTAATATTAAAATACATCACATATTTCCACATGGGTTTATTTTTAACCATGGAATAGTAAACGACTAAAAAGTCCGTACCACCCGCACTCCCGCCTGCTTTCAAAGCTAAAGTACAGGCAAGACCATTCACTGCACCACCAAAAAGAGACAGTAAGATGACATCTTCAGTTACTTTGAAACTTGGGAAGTAAGCAACGAAAAAAGATGTTAAAACAACATGAAGCAATGAAAAAAATAGAAAACGTCGACCAATGGCTCTGAATACAAAAGCAACAATAAAAAGATTGATTCCTAAGTATAAGAGACTGAAATTAATGCGAAAATTGAAAAGGCGTTCTGCCTCCATCTTCAATAAACGCGCAAGTCCAGCCACACCACTTGGTACAAGATTGGCTTTCTCAACAAAGACAGTGATCGCTGTTGCAGAAAGAAGTGCTGCGATGATAATCAACAAAAAAGATTGGATGATTTGTTGATGTTTTTGTTCTTTTTCAATCATAATTCGTATTGTAACCTATCTTTCTTTAAATGACAAGATTTTATTCCTCACAGCAGCAACCTGCACAGTCTTCTTCATGAGCTACTTCGGCTTCAACTGCAACACAGTCGATTTTAACTTTCGCATTATGTGGTAATTGAGACACTTCTACGCAAGAACGTGCTGGATAGGGATGCGCAAAGTAAATTGCATAGGTTTGGTTGACTTGTCGAAAATCTTCTAAATTGGTCACATAAACGGTTGTTTTCACAACATTCGCAAGACTCATTCCAGCTGCTTGCAATGCTTTTTCAAGATTTTCAATGACTTGCTTTGTTTGCATCGCTAAATCATCACTGACCAATTGACAATCTTCATTCAGGGGTAATTGCCCTGAAACAAAGACCGCCGGTCCGACCTGAATTGCTACGGAATAGGGTCCTACTGATTCCAATTCTTCGACATCTAATTGACGTTTTAACATGCCCTCTTCACCTCCATTAGAGAAGCTCACGATAAATTTCTTCGTTATCTTCTTCTGTATCAAGGTGACGATTGAGTTTAATATAAAGATAGATGCCTAAAAACACCAAGAAAAAAAGACTGATCAGGCTTAAGACATCATTCATATTTTCAATCATAATCTCACCTCTTTTCTCCATTATAGAAACACTTCTCTTAGCTTGCAAGAAACATGCCTAGCCTTTGAGTTTTGGAAAGCCTTGTTGACGTAAGCTTTCATAAGCAACAATGGCGACCGTGTTCGCTAAATTCAAACTGCGAATACCTTCTTGCATCGGTAAACGAAAGAGCTTTTCAGAATAAGCTTCTTTGATTGAAGTTGGTAAACCATGGCTTTCACTGCCAAAAATTAAAAAGATGTCTTCTTCTTGAGCACTTAAATCGAGGTCATAAAAATTCGTCTTAGCAAAACGGCTCAAAAAGTAGTAATTTTCAGATGGATAAGCTTCTGTGAAAGCCTTCCAATCAAGGTGACGTTCATAATCTAAATAATCAAAATAATCCATCACTGAACGCTTCACTCTTTTTTCATCAAAAATAAAACCAAGGGGCTCGATGAGGTGAAGTTTAATGCCTGTAGCAGCACAGGTCCGCATGACATTCCCTGTGTTTT
>JASLJD010000050.1 GCA_030152625.1 Erysipelothrix sp. | reverse complement strand
AAATGATATCTTCACTATAAACAATTGCTTGATCTAAAATAGTTAACGCATTCCGAAGTCCACCTGAAGATAATCGGACAACAGCCTCCAACGCCTCATCTTCATAACGATGGTTTTCTTCAACTAAAATGTTTTCTAATCTTGATGTCATGGATCGATCGTCAATATAAGTAAAATCAAAACGTTGGCAACGAGATATGATCGTCGGCAAGACTTTGTGAATTTCTGTTGTCGCCAAAATAAAAATCACATGCTCTGGTGGTTCTTCCAATGTTTTCAAAAGTGCATTAAAAGCTCCTTGTGATAACATGTGCACTTCATCGATGACATATACTTTGTATTTCCCCATAATCGGAGTGTATTTAACTCGATCGACAATTTTACGAATTTCGTCAACACCATTATTACTTGCGGCATCCATTTCTATAATATCTGGATGATTCCCGACTTTATGTGCTTGACAATTCGAACATTCACCACAAACATCATCCTTAAAACGCTCACAGTTCACAGCTTGAGCGAAGATTTTAGCTGTGCTTGTCTTACCTGTCCCTCGGGGACCAGCAAACAAGTAAGCATGAGCAATTTTATTTTTGATAATCGCATTTCTAAGAACTCTTATTATTACATCTTGGCCCACTATGTCTTCAAATTTTTGTGGGCGATATTTACGATATAGCGATTGATACGCCATGGACATCACCATCCTAATTATAGCATGTTCTTATCTATTGTTTTTATTGATTTAATTTCATATAATAAACAAAGGTGAGACTATGAAAAAAAAGAATAATAAGATGAGAACCTTGGGTATTTTATTGATGGTTCTCGGTTTAGCTTTAATCATTTTTGAATACGGATCGACCTATCTGGAAAAGCGATCCATCGATAAAGAAATGCAAGCTTTTTTCGAAGCACCAATGATGACCGATGATGATGATTTTGAAATGCCTGAAGAAGTCCTCGAAAAAGATCTTTGGAAAATTGAGATTGATAAAATTAACGTCAATCACCCTGTCATCCAATCCAGTAACTGGGATTATTTAAATCGTTATGTCGTTGCTTGGGAGCATTCCCCTACACCCCCAAACAAAGGAAACTTCGCCATTGCCGGACACAACGGTCGTTGTGCAAGCTGCGTTTTTAGAAACTTTGATCAACTAGAAAAAGGCGATGAGATAAGAATTTCCGATCGAGAAAATACCTACATTTATGAAATAACAGATATTTTCGAAGTCATCTATACAGATACTTCCGTTTTGGATGATACTCCTGATAAGGCAAGTTTAACACTCGTTACTTGTACTCGGCAGATTACTTATGACGAATACCGCACGATTGTGACAGCAGATCTCGTGGAAACCGTCCCTATTCAAGACTAATAAAAAGAGAAGATACTACAGTTCAAACTCATTTAACGAGTTTCAAACATGTATCTTCTCTTTTTTTATGTTTCACGTGAAACATTGATTGTTTTCTTCATCTTCATATGAGGTATCCCAGCATCCAAAAAGCTAGCACCAGAAATTCGATATCCATGTTCTTTATAAAAATCTAAGGCCTTCACTTGAGCTGAAAGTCTTATTTCGTCAACATTTTGAGCTTTCGCTTGCTTCTCCGCATAATAGAGTAAGCGCGATCCAATCCCCTTCATGCGATGTGTCTTCTTAACAGCCAGTCTTCCAACTCTAACAATGTTCTTATCTTGAAACAAAATCCGCATTGTTCCGACTAACTGTTCGCCTTCAAAAGCTGCAACATGCCAAGTGGACTTTAATTCATCGAATTCATCAAACTCTTCTTTAAGAGGAACGCCTTGTTCTTTGACAAAAACTTCTTCACGTAACAAATAATATGCTTCATAGTCTGAACGATGAATTCTTCGTACTTTAATACTTTCTTCTCTTTTCTTTTGAAAGAATGAACGAAGAAGTTTTTGTGATTCTTCTTTTAATATTCCTGTTTTAATTTCTGTTTGTTCTTTCCCAGGAAGTGTTTTAAAGTCGAAATTCGAACTGAAATAGCCCCCTTTAATATCTTCTGTCGCATAAACGATTTTCTTAATTCTGGCCTCGGAAATAGCTCCTGTACACATTAAACATGGTTCTAAACTAACATATAAGTCGCAATCACTTAAATTCCATCGACCAAGTTTTTTTTGCGCTCTTTTGATAGCAATAACTTCCGCATGCGCTAAGCTTAGCTTCGTGGTTTCTTTCAAGTTATGAGCTTTTGCTATAACTTGATCATCTTTAACAATAATGGCGCCTACAGGGACTTCATCTTTTTGAAAAGCTTTTTCAGCTTCTTGGATTGTTTTTTTCATCCAATAATGTTCTTTTTTCATTTTATCACTTCCAAGTATAAAAAAAGGCCACTACACACATAAGAGCTAACTTAGGGCTGCTGTATTCCTACCCTGACCCAATTCGTTAGAATATGTCGTAGTGACCATAGTAATTATATCAATTCCCTACAAAAATGCAAGGGTAAAATATCAATTCTAATGTTTCACGTGAAACATTATTTTTTTGGTTCAATTTTTTCTTGAAACCCCATATAAGGACGCAATGGTTTTGGTATCAATACCGAGCCATCTTCTTGTAGATTGTTTTCTAAGAAAGCAATGAGCATACGCGGTGGTGCAACCACAGTGTTATTCAATGTATGGGCGTAAACACGACCTTCAGGTGTGTCAATACGGATTTTAAGGCGACGAGCTTGAGCATCCGTTAAGTTCGAACAACTTCCAACTTCAAAGAATTTCTCTTGACGTGGACTCCAAGCTTCAATATCGACTCCTTTGTGTTTGAGATCTGCTAAGTCTCCTGAACATGATTCATAAACACGAACTGGAATATCCAAGCTTAAGAAGAAATCAATAGCGTGTTGATAGAGTTCTTCAAAATACTTTTCACTTTCATCTGGATGACAAATAATGACCATTTCTTGCTTTTCAAATTGATGGATACGATAGACTCCTCGTTCCTCGATACCATGAGCTCCAACCTCTTTTCGGAAACATGGGGAATAACTGGTCAATTTATGGGGTAATGTAGAACCATCCACGATGGTATCAATGTATTTACCGATCATTGAGTGTTCGCTTGTACCAATAAGATAGAGATCTTCTCCCTCTATCTTATACATCATATTTTCCATTTCTTCAAAACTCATAACACCCTTCACAACATCCCCACGAATCATAAAAGGTGGAATGACGTAGTCAAAGTTGCGATCGATCATGAAGTCACGAGCATAAGCGGTAACAGCGGAATGTAAACGCGCAATGTCTTTTTGTAGATAATAGAAACCAGCTCCACTCACTTTTCGAGCACTGTCTAAATCAACGCCATCGAAACTTTCCATAATATCGATATGGTGAGGGATTTCAAAGTTTTTCTCTTGGAATTCCCCAAAACGAGCGAGTTCAACGTTTTCACTGTCATCTCGACCAATGGGTACATCGTCGGCTATAATATTCGGTATTTCCATCATCATTTTTTGAAGTTTTTCAAATTTAGGACCTTCTTCCGCTTCAAGCTCTTCAAGCTCTTTTGCAAAACTTTGCACTTTTTCTTTGACTTCCGCAGCTTCTTCTCGTTTTTGCTCACGCATAAGCTCACCTATACGCTTACTTAAACTGTTTCTTTGGCTTCGTAAATAATCAGCTCTCGTTTTCATTTCACGATATTCTTTATCTAATTGAATGATTTCATCGACCATCGGAATTTTTTCTTCCTGGAATTTTTTCTTTAGGTTTTCTTTGATTAATTCCGGGTTTTCACGGAATAAGCGAATATCTAACATAGATTTTCCTCCTTGTATATAAAAAAAGGCACCCTTTTTGTTTAAGGGACGAACATTGTCGTGGTGCCACCCTTTTTTACATGAATCTTCATGCCTTCATACTGATAACGGTTGTAACCGGAGCCTCTCCAGGGTGGAACTGCAATTTGTTACGATGACTCTCACCAACCGTCATCTCTCTGAGCTAACGCATTTGCATTATTCCCTTTCTTCGAGTTAAGTCTATTATATTTTATCTAATCTTCCTTGTCAATTTCTTCTTCTATTTCTGAATTTTCTTCAACCACATCTGGATCAAAGACTGAAACAGAAGCCAATTCATCACCTTCATTGAGATTGAATATTCGAACTCCCATTGTGGAACGACCATAAGTACCAATATCTTCAACGTTGATTCGAATTAAATTACCACTGTCAGAGATGAGCATCAATTCCTCATCACCATTAACCATTCGCATAGCAGCAAGTTCACCGTTTCGTTCATTGACAACAATTGTGTTAACCCCTTTGGTTCCACGGCGTGTTTTACGATATTCTTCTAAATTCGTTCGTTTTCCATAACCGTTCGCTGTGATCGATAGGACATCTTGACCTTCTCGATTGGTTCCCATACTGACAAGTTCATGACCTTCTTCGACTTGGATGCCGATCACACCTGAAGCTGTACGTCCCATTGAACGAACTTCTTCTTCATGGAAGCGGACAGCTTTACCATTACTGCTTGCTAAAATGATTTCATCATCACCACTGGTTAACTTCACAGATGCAAGTTCATCATTGCCACGCAAACCAATAGCGATCTTCCCATTACGTTGAATCGATTCAAACTCTTCTAATGAAACACGTTTAACAAGACCATTTTTTGTCGCAAAGAATGCATATTTTATACTCTCATCTTTTTCTTCCGGTACTTTCACTAAAGTAGTGACTTCTTCATCTTCGGCTAAATCGACAAGATTAATAATCGGTACACCTTTTGAGGTTCGACTAGCTGAGGGAACATGAAAACCACGAATGCGATAAACTTTTCCAAAGTTTGTAAAGACAAGCAGGTAATCATGTGTTGACATCGCTAAAATTTGTTCAACCATGTCATCGTCATAGGTACTAATACCTCGTACCCCTTTACCACCACGGTTTTGAACGTTAAATTCATCGACCACAGTCCGCTTAATATAACCTTTTCCAGTAATTGTCAGAACAATATCTTCAACAGGAATCAGATCTTAATCAAGCATGTCGATCTCGCCTTCAATAATTTCCGACTGTCTTTCATCACCATAACGTTCTTTAATATCTGTGAGTTCTTCTTTAATGATTTCATAGACACGTTCACGGCTAGCAAGAATAGCTTTTAAATCCTTAATTGTTTCTTGTAATTCTTGGAACTCACTTTCCAATTTATCTCTTTCTAATCCAGTTAGTCGACGCAAACGCATATCTAAAATAGCTTTCGATTGCGCTTCTGTTAAGCCAAAACGCTCCAATAGACGATCGCTGGCGATTTTGTCATCATCCGATGAACGAATAATACTAATGACTTCATCAATATTATCCAATGCTATAACTAGACCTTCTACAATATGAGCTCGTCTCTCTGCTCGATCGAGATCATATTGTGTTCGGCGTGTAATAATTTCAATTTGATGCTCTAAATAAAGTTCGAGCGCCTGTTTTAAATTCAGTAATCGTGGTCGATTATTAACCAAGGCTAACATATTGACTCCAAAAGATGTTTGAAGTGCTGTTAAGCGATAAAGTTGGTTTAAAATGACCTCTGCCTGAACATCTCTTCGTAATTCGATAACAATTCGAATACCTTCACGATTGGACTCGTCCCGTAAATCTGTAATGCCATCAATTTCCTTTTCACGAACAAGTTCACCGATTTTTTCGACTAAATTCGCTTTATTCACTTGATACGGTATTTCTGTCACAATCAACTCTTTACGACCACTTGAAAGTTCATTAATATCGACCTTCGAACGCATGACGACAGAGCCTCGACCTGTTTCAAAGGCTTTTTTAATACCCGATCGACCAACAATATAAGCCCCTGTCGGAAAATCAGGTCCTGAAATATGATGCTCCATTAAATCTAAAATACTGATATCAGGATTATCCATAATAGCAATAACAGCATCAATCACTTCACTTAGATTATGCGGAGGAATGTTGGTTGCCATACCAACTGCGATCCCCGTTCCACCATTGACCAATAGATTGGGAAAACGCGCTGGCATAACCGATGGTTCACTTTCCTCACCATCATAGTTATCTTGGAAATCGACGGTATCTTTCTGGATCCCCTCAAGAAGCTCCATCGATATTTTCGACATGCGGGCTTCTGTATAACGCATCGCAGCCGCACCATCACCATCAATTGAGCCGAAGTTCCCATGTCCTTCAATCAATGGATAGCGATAAGAAAACTCTTGCGCCATCCTTACCATTGAATTATAAACCGCCAAATCACCGTGTGGGTGATACTTACCAATAACTTCTCCCACGATACGGGCTGATTTTTTAAACGGCTTATCACTTGTCATGCCTAGATCATACATCGCATAAAGAATTCGACGGTGAACTGGCTTTAATCCATCACGCACATCTGGCAATGCACGAGAAACAATGACTGACATAGAATAGTCTAGAAAAGATGTTCGCATTTCATCAGAAATGTTTACCTGTTTAATACGATCTGTTTGATGATTTTCTTCCATTAAAATCCTCCTAAATATCTAAGTTCTTCACATACTGTGCATTGCTTTGTATAAATTCACGACGGGGCTCAACTTCATCACCCATCAAGACTTCAAAAACCATGTCTGCTTCCATTGCATCATCAATGGTAACTTGGATTAAGGTTCGCTTATCTGGGTCCATAGTGGTATCCCAA
>JASLJD010000023.1 GCA_030152625.1 Erysipelothrix sp. | reverse complement strand
TTGCAAGTGACTATCAAGATTTGATGGTTCAGCACATGAATGCTGAACGACAACGATTGGGTAAAAGTCAAATTGTGATCGATTCAGGTTTGTCCAATTTGGCCGCAGTGCGCTCCAAAGAAATTGCGATAAGTTTTTCACATCAAAGACCCAACAACAGTGCTTGGCATACTGTTTTTCAAGAACAAGGTCTGACTACGGGTTATGCTGGCGAAAACATCGCTAAAAAAAGCTTTGCAACAGAGGTCAGTTCGGCCGAATTAGCCGATGTTTTCTATAGCCTTTGGAAAAACAGTCCAGGGCATTATCAAAATATGATCAAAGAAGAGCATCGATATCTTGGTTTATCACTTTATAAAGAAGGGAATATTTATCATATGGTTCAAATATTCAATTCTGAACCGTCTTCGGGCAGCCGACCCACTCCACAAGAAGAAACGAAAAGCCAAGCTAAACCAGCGCCAAAAGAAGAAACAAAAAGCGAAGCTAAGCCAGCGCCGCCAAAAGAAGAAACGAAAGATCAGGCTAAACCATCATCACCCAAAAGGGAAAGTCAAAAGCCTTCATCGTCGAAGGAGCAAGCAAGTGCTGACAAGTCTAAGGATGTTGAAGAAAAAAAAGCAGTACGTCAAAAGGCGCGTGTGGAGATTGTAAAAGATGAAAAGAAGAAAGATGAAGACAATAAGAAGACAAATACTGAGAAGAGGACAGAAGAAAAGAAAATTGTTGAAGAAGATAAAAACTTAGCAATTTTTAAAAAAGAAAAAGAGAAATTAGATAAGGATTTACAAAAAATCAAAAAAGAACATCAAGATTTAAAGCTTCAATATGAACATTTAAATCAAGAGCAAAAAGATTGTGAAGATAAATAGAGGAATTTAATTTCTCTTCTCGTTTTTTCAAGTATTTTAAATTTTATGTTTTTAATCTTGCTACTTTTCCGCAAAAAAAGACAAAAAACAAAGTAAACAGCAATTTTTTTCCAAAAAACAGCAACAACGGGGGTTTTGCCCCCGTTTTTTGCTTGCTATAATGAAAGCGTATTCAAGGGAAGGAAAGGAGAATGCTTATTTAAGAGGTTTTGAAAGACAAGAATCTCTAATGAGTTTTCGACTTTTGTTTGCTTTATAATTACGGCAAATGTTATGAAGCAAAATGTATTAGATAGATATAGAAAGAAAAGGAAGGAAAAGGTAATTTATGAAAAAATCATTAAAAGTACTTTTATCCATTATGCTCGTTCTTGTGTTGATCACAGGATGTGGCAAGAAAAATGAAGAACCACCAGCAGGAGCTGGTGACGATGATGAATTTACGCTAACAGTGTGGGTTCACCCATTCGTTGACGCAGAAAGCAGAAGTAAAATCGATGCTGTTTATGACCAAATGGTTGAAGATTTTAAAGAAACATATCCAAAAGCAAATATTGAATTTGAAGAAATACCATGGGCAAACCGTGAGCAAAAGATCACGACAACCCTTGCAGCTGGTGAAGGACCGGACATTTTCTATCTTATTCCTGACCAGTTAACCCAATTTGCCGAAGACGGTGTTATTACACCAATTGATGATATTGTGAAAGATCTTGACAAAGATGCTTTCTCAGAAGCTTCTCTTGATGCAGTAAGTTACAAAGGAAAACTATACGGTCTTCCAATGTTACGTACAACTGAAACACTTATGTATAACCAAGAAATCGCCGATGAAATTGGTGTTGATGTTGAAGCAATTAAAACATGGGATGATTTCTTAGAAGCAGCTGAAAAAGCAAAAGAAGCTGGCTACTATGCACGTACATTTGAAGGTGGAAACACCCTTAACTCAAACTTATACCCACTTATTTGGCAAGCAGGTGGCGAAGTCGCTGATGCAGACAACAATGTATTGATCGATGAGCCAGAAGCAATCAAAGCCTTTGAGTTTGTTCAAGAAATGTATGAGAAAGGCTATATTCCAGAGGATTCCATCAACGCAGCAAGTCATATGGACCACTTCGTTGAAGGTCGTTCACTCGCTGTATGGACATCCGGTTTCGGTCTTGGTCTCATCAAAGATCAAGCAGACTTCGATGTAACCATCGGTGATCCACTCATGGCTGAAGGTGGCAAACGTGCAACTTACGGTACCACAGGTGCATTCGTTGTTTCATCTATTTCAGAAAACAAAGAAAAAGCAGCAGAGTTCTTGCAAGTTATGACCGATACAGATAATATGCGTGAATTCAATATCGTTACAGCTTATATCCCACCACGCCCAGAAGCTCATGACATGTTCGAGGGAGACGAAGATCTTATCCAAATGGCTGAGTTAGATGAAGTTGCAATTGGTGGAGTCATCAACGCTAAAGCCCGTGTATTCATGGAAGATATTAAGGCGAAGATGCAAGCAATGCTCCAAGGTGAATTATCACCAGAAGAAGCAGCGAAAGAATCAGCAGAGGCAATTAAAGCTACATTTGAAGAATAATTTAGAATAGAGGTTTATGAATGAAAGAGAAAAATCCTATAGAGAACAAGAAGAAATTTGATTTTAAACGACATTTTAAAAAACATTTACTTGTTTATCTCTTTGTCGTTCCTGCAGTCATTCACTTCTTTATCTTTTTTATCATTCCGGTGATCTTTAGTTTCGTTATTACTTTTTTGAAATGGCCGATTATCGGAGAACCCAGTTTTGTTGGTTTACGAAACTGGAAACGATTTTTAGGCGATACAGTCGCCCACAAATCGATTATTAACACCTTTAAGTTTTCTTTGTATTATATTTTACCGACCATGGCTTTAGGATTGCTTTTCGCAACCCTGATCCATTCGGTGAAACGAAATGGTGTTGCAACGTTCTTTAAAGGGATTTTCTTCTTACCAGTCGTAACTTCATTTGTTGTTATTTCCGGTATTTG
>JASLJD010000091.1 GCA_030152625.1 Erysipelothrix sp. | reverse complement strand
GTCTCCTAGCGAAAGCCTTTGATAATCGTTATGGCTGTGTGATGGGACTTGACTTACTCGATAGTTTACAGGATCAAGAACTTGATTTTGATCTTTATATTGGGGCCAGTGTTCAAGAAGAAGTCGGTCTTCGTGGGGCACAAACCATCGCGCAAAAAATCAATCCAGATTTCGCAATCATTTTAGACTGTTCACCAGCCAATGATGCCTTAGATAATCAAGCCTTAGGGAAATTAGGCGAGGGTGTTTTAATCCGTGTGATGGATGGCAGCATGATTGCTGATAAAGATGTTCTCTATAGCTTTGTGGATACATGCAGTGATCATGATATTAAACATCAATATTATTATTCGAATGGTGGAACGGATGCTGGGATTGTTCATAAGGTGCATGAGGGTGTGAAGACCTTAACCGCTTGTGTTTGCGCAAGAAACATTCATACCTCCAGCAGCATTCTTGATGTGGATGATTACTTAGCGGCTAAAGAGGCGCTTTTAGCCTATCTTAAAGAAAAGCGTTTTGGTGATGTGATTGCGTAAAATATCGCTGCTTTTGATGATTGTTCTTGCCTTGACAGCATGCAGCCCGAAAAAACTGAATTATGCATCGCAAGTCAAGACAAGTTTAAAGCGTCCGCTCCCAGCAGGGACCAATCAAAGAAAGCCTTATTTCCGCTATTATCTTCCGCCTAATATGGGCGTCAAAGCTTCCAATGAGGTCGCCTCATTGATTGGGATTGAGCATTATGAACTTGTGATGAACCTCAAGGTATCACGTGTCATCGCTTCCCAAGAACAAGGAGATTTAGCGCAAGAAGCCTTAAGTGAAGATTTAAATAAAAAAATGATTTTCAATACGGATGGCAAATATCTTGATTTGAATGGTCAAAAACAAGCTTTTTATTTGTCGGTCTTTGAACAAGACCCTGAACATGTGTCTTTACTTTTAGAAAATAATCAGGTCGAAATGATTGCTGTTGTTGCGAAAACAGATTTTTCATATGTTTTTGAACACATGATGCTTGTTTTACGCAGTATTGAGGTCGATGAAAAAAAAGTTGTGAAAGATTTTTCGAATAAAGAAGTCATCGAAGATAAAACGATTCATGAAGACTTTTTCGAACATGCTGTTCCTGAATCAGGCAGTCTCATCGATATGTATAATCGTTTGCACCCAGATGATCCCATTGTAGAAAATAAACAAGATAAGATAGAAGAAACGAAAGAGAAGGAATAAGAGGTGGCATTGTGTTTAGAAAATTAGCTTCGCTTCTTTTTGAAGAAGAGGAAATCATTGTAGAGGAAGAAGAACTCCAAAAAGATCCCCAAGACAAGCATTATGAAATACCACCCATTAAAGGGATTAAAGCTTCTGAAACAAAAGAGAGTAATCAAACCATAAAAAAAGAGGTTAAAGAGAAAGAAATTCAAAAACCAGAGAAGGAAAAGATTGAACGTTTCGATGAAGAGCTTTCATTAAACAATTCAAAAATTCAACGAATCGATGTTGAAGATCCGATTGAAAAAGCTCGTAAAGAAAAAAAGCTTAAGAAGAAAAAGCTTGAAAAAGTAATCCAAGAGGATATCGTCTATGAACCACAAGAAATCATCAGTCCGATGTTTGGTGGCGACGAGAAGAAAAAAGAACCGATCAAAATCCCTGCAGTTCGCAAACAAAGTGAAGATGAAGAGAGTGGTATCATATCGCCCATGTATGGCAAGGTTCAAAGAGATGTGAAAAAAGAACCCGCTGAAGAAATCTTGAATTTGGATTTAGAGGACATGGTTCAGCCAAAAGGTGATAACCAGGAAATACAAGTTTCACTTTATGATTATTTGGAGGAGCTTGAAGATGAAAAATGATTTGATTTATTTTATTGGTATTAAAGGTACGGGTATGGCGGCCCTTGCCGGCATATGTCATGACTTAGGTTATGAAGTTGCTGGTTCAGATCTTCCGGATCATTTTTTTACAGAGGAAGGCTTGCGCAAGCGGAATATTCCAATCTACCCATTCAATGCAGACAATATTCCGGATGAAGCCATTATTGTGCAAGGAAACGCATTTTCAGATGATCATCCAGAAGTTCAAAAAGCGCAAGAGAAGCATCTTAAGATCTACTCTTACCATGATTTTGTAGGGGAATTGATTCGTCCATATCGCAGCATTGCTGTCAGTGGTTCTCATGGCAAAACAACCACAAGCACCCTCTTACGCGATATGTTAGCCTATTCTCAAAATACAGCCTATTTAATCGGTGATGGTCGAGGAAAAGTTTCTGATTTTGATCAATATTTTGTTTTAGAGGCCTGCGAATATCGTCGACATTTCTTAGCTTATCATCCAGAAATTGCGATCATGACAAATTTTGAAATCGATCATGTCGATTATTTTGAGACAGAAGCAGATTATCTCGCTGCTTATGAAGCATTTTCAGAAAATGTCTCTGAACTTTTAATTATTTGGGGCGAAGATCCTCATCTTGGCAAAATGGATTTAAAAACAGACAAGATATGGACTTATGGTTTTGGGCATGACATGGATCTTTCAGCTCGTAATATCGAGCGTTTACGAGATCGAAGCATTTTTGATCTTTATTTTAAAAATGAATTCGTTCATCGTTTTAATTTACCCCTTGTTGGCGACCATATGATTCTCAATGCTTTAGCCAGTATTGCAGTAGGTC
>JASLJD010000074.1 GCA_030152625.1 Erysipelothrix sp. | reverse complement strand
AAAAAACCACACACCCTCTCCCCCCTTTTTTTTTTTCCCACCACAAAAAAAACAACAACCACACTTATAAACCGGTTGCCAAACAACCCCTATTAAATTCCTGTTCTTCCAAAAACCTCCCCAACTCCAACCACCTCTCTACCTCATTCTGATTGTTCTTTTCTCCAGTTTCTTAGGCTCTTCGATGCCGATCTTCTTAGGTATTTTAATTGATAGTCTCAAGCCGAAACTTGTTTGGGACGAAGAGCTTGAGGCTGTGAAGAAAAATATTTTTGCTAGCATCCCAGCTTTTCTAGGCATCGGTCTTTTCTTTGCTTCCATCAGTCTTTTTGTTTTTCGTCCTTATCTGACGACGGCTGTGATTTATCTTCTTTTTGCAATCGCTTTTAACATCCTTTTATTCTTTACGATTCGAAAATACTCGGAAAGAAGTCTCAAGAAAAAAATTGAAGAAATTGCTTGAAACTATTTTCTTCTAGGCAAAAAAGAACGTGGATGTTAAAATTGGGGTAGGAGGAAAAACATGAAAAAATTACTCGTATTATTGGCGCTCATTTTAATTCTTGCTGCTTGTCAAAAACAAGATATCTTAAATCATGAGGCGTTTAAAGATATCAAAAAAGCAGAATGGTCTTGTGCGCACGGTGCAGAAGGCAGAAAAATTCAAATCATTGATAATGAATTAATCATTGACAATGAGATTAGCGAAGATGAGAGCTACCATATTCAACATCTTGAAGACATGCTTTTTGAGATAAAAAACAAAGGATCCACAAAAATCTTACGGCTTGATCCTGAAACGAAAGGAATTCATATTTTCGAAAAAGGGGATGACCTCAAGACTCTTAAACCTCGACCTCTCGATCATGAATGTGAGCTTATCGAAAAAATTGAATCATAAAAAAAGGATGTTTATAAACATCCTTTTCCTTTACAGGAAAGAATATATTTCTCACCTTGATGGACCTTTTGATGCGCTTTTTCTACGGAGAAACGTTTTTGTGGATGACTGGTAATAATCAACATTGTCGTCAAATCATGTTCTGCTTGTGAAAGATAATCGTGATCCAATTCAATCAATAAATCACCTTTTTCGATTCTTTGATTTAAGAAAAGATGCGAAGCAAAGCCTTGACCTTCTAGAAAAACCGTATCAATACCCACATGCAAAAGATATTCCAAACCCGCTTGATCTCTCAGTCCCAAAGCATGTTTACTTGGAATAAGCCAGAGAATTTCACCATCAATTGGCGAATATACATGACCTTGAGGATTAAAAATGGCAAAGCCATCACCCATACTACGGCTTGAAAATATCGGATCGGAAACATCATCTAATGAGCGAACTTCACCTGTCATCGGTGAGCTTAATTGACGCATTCCACACTTTTGCCTCATTTTGCCTCCTTGATCTCATTATAGCAAATTCATAAAAAAAGGCTAAAAAGCCTTTTTTTATTTTGAAATAACATTGTGATAAACAGTTTGCACATCTTCACATTCATCAAGCATGTTTAATAATTTATCAAAATCCTTCATCTCTGCTTCATCAAGTTCGACATAGTCATAAGGAAGATAGCGAATTTCTGCAACATCAAATTTAATATCGGAAAAGTTTTTTTCTAAACTTGTTCTGCTTTTATGTAAATCCTGTGGTTCGACCGTTAAAAGAATATAGCCATCTTCTTCCTCAATATCGATGGGCTCTAAGCCTTCTTCTAAAACGGCTTCAAAAACAGCATCCAAGGATTCATGTTGAAAGGATAAGACTCCTGCATGAAGATACGAATGCGAAACAGAGCCACTGACACCCAGTTTTCCGTTTGATTTGGTGAAGCAATTACGCACTTCACTGACGGTCCGATTATCATTATCTGTTAAGCATTCAACAATGACAGTCGAAGAGCCCGGTCCAAAACCTTCATAACGACTGGCATGATAATCTTCACCGCCACCTCCTTTGGCTTTATCGATTGCTTTTTCAATCACATGATTGGGCACCTCATGCTCACGCGCTTCTTCAATTAAACGAGCCAGTTCTAAGTTCATTTCCGGATCTGGCACACCTTGCTTAGCTGCCATGTAAAGCTCTTTCCCATAGCGAGAATAGATCTTTGATTTTTTAGCAGCTGTTTTGGCGATCGAAGCCTTTCTTACTTCATATGCACGTCCCATTATGACGCCTCCTTTTCTTAAGTTTTAACGAATTTCTGCTTGGAAATCACGTTTGAGTTGTTTCTCAATCGCTTCCATAATCGAAGCAATTTCTTCGCTTGAATCGATCTTATCACCATCAAAACGAAGTTTGAAAGCTAATGATCGTTTCTGACCAAGTTCCTTCGATGTGAAAACATCAAAGAGTTCGATGTCTAAAAGACTTCTTTGGGATGAGCGCTGAATACTCTGGATAATTTTTTCTGCTGGAACATGCTCATCGATGAGAATCGCAATATCTCGAGAAATGGCATGTTTTCTTGATAATCTCTGTGCTTTAATTTTTCCTTTTTTCGCTTCAATTAAAGGATCTAAATTAATTTCCAGATAAACTGGATCTTCCAAATCATAGTTTTCAGCTAATTTTGGATGTAAATCACCCATATAACCTAAAAAATCACGACCGAAATAGATTTTCGCAGCGCGGAATGGATGCAATAAGCTCGTTTCATCTTCTTTGATACCTTCAAAGCGGAAACGTGCTTGATGAATACCTAAACGTTCCATGCTATCTAAGAAAAGTCCTTTTAAAACAAAGAAATCAAAGTTCTGTCCTTCTGTGTGCCAAGTTTTCGGGTAATGATACCCATGTCCTAAAATGGCAAGACGTGTTTGACGCTTCTCTTGAGCATAAATACGGGAATGTTCAAAGAAAATGAAATCTTTGTTTTGTCTTGCGACATTGTATTCCGCAGTCTTGATCATCGATGGTAACAAAGCTGTTCGAAGATAAGCTCTTTTATCACTGAGTGGACTGAGCAATGGAATCGCTTCATCTAAAGCAAATTCACTTTCGACTTCTTTTTTACCTTCTAAAGTATAGCTAATAATTTGATGAGCACCTGCGGCAAGCATTGCTTTTTCTAAATCGCGAATAAAAATTTGACGATCATTCAGTTTCCCTTGTGTTAAATCCATCTTAGGAAGGGTTTCTGGCAAACGATCATAACCCAAAATACGAATAACTTCCTCGGCCAAATCTTCTGGGATAGAAAGATCTCGACGGAAGGATGGAACCGTCACCTGAATATGTTGATCTTTCACTTTCGGTTCAAGATGCAATCGCTCAAAAACATCTAAAACCTCTTCTTGGCTAAAGTCTGTTCCCAACAAACGATTAAGATCTTCTAATTTGACTTCGATTTCAATTGCTTGGTAAGGAATGCTTCCCGCCTCCACAATCTCCTCAAAACCAGAAGCAGACGCATGCTCCAATAGCAAGCTTGTGAGACGAAGCATTGCTTTTTGGGCTGCAAGTGGATCCATCGGTTTCGTAAAACGTGTGGTGGCTTCTGAGCTTAAGCCTAGACGTGTTGCTGTTTTGCGAACACGAACACGATCAAAACGAGCAATCTCTACCACAATGGATTCTGTATTTTCATCGATCATCGTGTTTTCTAAGCCCATAACACCCGCAATGCCTACTGGCTTTTTCTCATCGCAAATCACAAGATCGCCTTTTTCTAAGTGATATCTTTGGCCATCGAGAGCAATCACTTCACCTTCAAAATCATCACGAATGCTTAAGTTACCTTCTAACTTATCAGCATCATAAAAATGCAAGGGTTGCCCTGTTTCAAGCATCACGTAATTAGAAATATCAACAAGATTATTAATCGGACGAATACCGCTGGCAAGCAAGTGTTCCTGCATCCATTTTGCTGCTTCTTTGACTTCAAGCTTGTGAATTTTTCGAGCCATGAAATAGCTGGCATTCTCAGTTTCAAGACTTAAAGATATGCTCGCTTTTTTCTCGTCTAACTCTGGCATCTCTAAATTCGGTAAACGCAATTCTCTTTCGAAAAGAGCGGCAATTTCATAAGCGATGGAAAACATAGAGAGGAAATCCGAACGATTAGGAGTTTGCTTAACATCTAAAACTTCATCATCAAAACCTAAAGCCTTTCGTGCATCTTCGCCGACTTCCACTGTTTCATCGAAGACATAGATCCCTTCAGACTGTTCCTCATCAAAGTATTCTTCAATGCCTAATTCCGCAAGGGAACAGATCATTCCATGGGAATCTTCTCCGCGTAATTGGGTCTTTTTAATTTTGAAATCTCCTGGCAGAACAGCCCCTTCTGTCGCAACGACAACTTTTTGATCTTTGGCTACGTTGTCGGCACCACAAACAATCGGTAATGTTTCCTCACCAACATCGACTTCACAAAGATGCAAATGGTCGCTATCCGCCATTTTTTCACAACGTGTTACATGCCCTACCTTTAAATTTTCAATATCTAAAAGTCTTTGAATACCTTCGACCTCTAGGCCTGCATTCGTTAAAACATCCGCAAGCTTCTCGCTTGAAACATCTTCAATATCGACATATTGATTAATAAATTTTCGACTTAATAACATGGCAATCCTCCTTATTCAAAACGTCCAAATTGTTTAATGAATCGTAAATCATTACTGTAGAAATCACGAATGTCTTCAATTCCATATTTCAACATCGCAATTCTTTCAACACCCACACCAAAGGCAAAGCCTGTCAAGCTCTCATCTTCATAACCTGCATCTTTCAACACTTTCGGGTGAACCATACCGCCACCTAAAATCTCAATCCAACCTGTATGGGAGCAAACACCGCAACCTTTTCCAGCACAAACATGACAACTTACATCGATTTCTACACTGGGTTCTGTAAACTGGAAATACGATGGTCTAAAACGAATTGTGTGCTTGTCCCCAAACATTTTTTTAGCAAAAAGAGAAAGGGTTCCTTTTAAATCACTCAATGTAATGCCATGGGCAACCACAATCCCTTCCAATTGCATAAATTGATGGGAGTGAGTTGCATCATCTTCATCGCGACGATAAACCTTTCCAGGGCAAACGGCTTTTAAAGGAAGTTCTGGTGCCTTGGCTTCCAATGCTCGCGTTTGGATGGCTGTTGTGTGTGTTCTTAGTAAATGGTGTTCATCGATAAAAAAGGTGTCTTGCATTTCACGAGCAGGATGATCTTTGGGAATGTTGGCTTTTTCGAAATTATAGAGATCTAATTCAAGTTCATCCCCTTCAATGATTTCATAGCCCATTTCTCGGAAACTATCTTCCATTTCACGAATCATCAGAATCAATGGATTTTGATAGCCATAATCGACCGGTACAGCAGGCATGCTGACATCGATAGCTTCTGCTTTCATTTTTTCATAAAGTGCTTTTTCTTTAAATTGACA
>JASLJD010000065.1 GCA_030152625.1 Erysipelothrix sp. | reverse complement strand
TAATCGGTTTTCCTTTAGGAGCAAACACCGAGGAAGTTAAAGTTTTCGAAGCGAAAAAGGCGCTTGAAGATGGCGCAACTGAACTGGATATGGTTTTAAACATTTCGAAATTAAAAGATCAAAAATTTGATGAAGTTCTTTCAGAAATGAAAGCCATCCGAAAAGTTGCGAAAAATGAGGTCGTGAAAGTTATTTTAGAAACTTGCCTACTAACAAAGGAAGAAATTGTGAAGGCCTGCGAACTTGCTGTGGAAGCTGGGCTTGATTTTGTTAAAACATCAACAGGCTTTAGTACCGATGGCGCGAAAGTAGAAAATGTTCGACTCATGAAAGAAACGGTTGGCGATAAGGCAGAAGTCAAGGCTTCAGGCGGAATTCGTGATCGAGAAACAATGCTTGCAATGATTGAAGCAGGTGCAAGCCGCATCGGTGCATCCGCAGGTATCCAATTAATTCAAAAAGACTGATATTTTGATTGATTTTTATTTTCGCTTTGATATAATAGGTTAAGCTAGCATCAGAAGGGAGGTAGTCATTCATGTCGAGAGTAGTGATCAAAGAGAACGAAGACTTAGATGACGCATTACGCCGATTCAAACGTCAAGTATCTCGGAATGGTACCCTTACTGAGGCTCGTAAGCGTGAATACTATGTTAAACCTGGCGTCCGTCGTAAAATGAAGTCGGAAGCAGCTCGTAAAAAAGCGCGTAAACGCCGTCGTTAATAAAAGAAAGAGACTTGATGTCTCTTTTTTTAATACTCAAAATCATGTATGATTAAAAGAGCAAGGAGGATTTTATTTGGATCAAATGATTGTTGATGGATTCAGTAATAGCTTACAAGATTTAGCGGGTATTGAAAATCAAAACCTCGTTTTGATTGAGAAAAGTTTCTCTGTCCGCGTCCAAAATGAAGGCAATGGTCTACTTTTAAAAGGCGAAAAAAATGCCTTAGACAAAAGTAAGCGTGCTTTACGTTTATTGGATCACAGCTTAAGAAAATATCGTCATTTAGATCGACAAGCCCTCAATTATCTCATCAAGCTTGTAGAAAACGATCGCGATGAACGTTTTATTGAAATGATGAATGATGTGATCGCCAAAACACACAGTGGTAAACCAATCCGACCCAAGACTTTAGGTCAAAAAGTGTTTATTGACAAAATAAGGAATCACGATTTAACCTTTGCCATCGGTCCTGCAGGGACAGGTAAAACTTTCTTGGCAGTATGCTATGCTGTTGATATGCTTAAGAAAAACAAAATTAAAAAAATTATTCTTACAAGACCTGCTGTTGAAGCGGGGGAAAACTTAGGTTTTCTTCCTGGGGATTTGAAAGAAAAGGTAGACCCCTATCTAAGACCCCTTTATGATGCCTTGGATGAGATGCTTTCTTCATCAAGGACAGAGCGTTATATTGAAAAAGGCATCATTGAAATTGCACCCTTAGCTTATATGCGAGGTCGAACACTTGACGATGCAATTGTTATCCTCGATGAAGCTCAAAACACCAGCAAAGCACAGATGTTGATGTTTTTATCCCGTTTAGGTCAAAACTCGAAAATGATTGTGACCGGCGATGTGCAGCAAATTGACTTACCATATGGACAGGAATCCGGATTATCGGTTGCGAAACGGTATTTGGAAGATGTTCAAGAAATTGCTTTTGTGGAATTAAGTCAAGTCGATGTTGTCCGTCATCCACTTGTTGTAAGGATCATTGAAGAGTTTGAGAGAGGAGAAGCAGAAGATGTGTCGAGTGCTCATCGTGGACGATGAAGAAAACATTCGTCGCCTGCTCAGTTACGATTTAAAAAATCAAGGCTATGATGTTTATGAGGCTTGTAATGGTCAAGAAGCTTATGAACTTGCACAAGAAAATCGCTTTGATATCTATGTCCTTGATTGGATGATGCCAGAGTTATCCGGTTTGGAACTTGTTCATAAACTACGCGAAAACAAAGATCCTGGGATTGTTATGATGGTTACTGCAAAAGATACGGAATGGGATCTTCTTGAAGCCTTTGAAGCCGGGGTCGATGACTATCTTGTTAAACCTTTTTCACCTCGCGAACTATCGGCCCGTTTAAAAGCTCATCTACGCCGATATCAAAAGTTATCCGATGAGGAAGAAATTCAATTTGGAGATCTTCTTTGGTATCCCAAACGCTTTGAATTTTATGTTAAGGATGGCAAACTCGATTTAACCCATACAGAATATCGTTTACTGGAATTTTTACTGAGTCATTTTAATCAAGTTTTAAGCCGTGATCAAATCCTTCGTCATCTTTGGGGATTTGAGTATGATGGCGATACACGCATAGTAGATGTCCATGTATTCAAGTTGAGACAGGCTTTAGAGAAGTCAGAACTCAAAATTGAATCCGTGAGAGGAGTCGGTTATATTGCAAAAATTTAATCTTCGTTATTATATTTTACTGAGCTTAGCGCTTGTTTTAGCTCTTGTAAAACCATCGCCCTTGAGCATCCTGCTGCTGTTTTTGATTGCTGTAATTTCCTATTTTATTTTAGAATTGCGTCAAGAAACAGAGCTCGTTGAAAAAGAAAGTGATTTACTGAGTGAGAAAGAAGAAGCAGATGTTAGGGCTGATGAAGCCTATGATAAACTTTTTCATTTAATGAATGCAATACCATCACCACTGACTTATATTAATCAAAAAGGTGATTTTGAGGTTAGTAATATCTACTTTAAACAAATGATGGAAATACCGGCTGAACATGTCTATGATGTCTCAATTGATTCGCCTTTAAGACAAATCATGTTGGATGCTTTTTTGAATGAAAAACAATTCATTCGTCAATTTACTTATCATGAATCGGATTTTCAAGTGCATTCCATTCCGATTTTTACAGATGACCAGCGCTACAATGGCTGCATGCTCGTTTTTCAAGATGTCACACGAATAACGGAAGGAGAAAAAATGCAGAAGCGATTTATTGCTGATGCTTCTCATGAATTAAGAACCCCGATTACCTCCATCCTCGGCATGATTGAAATCATGAATGAAGAAGGTTTTGATGACATGAAAACCGCTCAAGAATTTTTACAGCAGATAGAAAAGGAAAGCCATCGCTTAAAACACATTGTCGATGATTTACTTTTACAATCTCGACTTAAAGCAGATAAGGTTTACCTAGAGAAACAATTGTTTAATCTACGACAGTTTTTTGAAGGTGTTATTTATGAAAAACGCTTAGCTCTTCATGAGAAAAACATCGAAGTCGTTTTAAATTGTCCTTCAAACATTGAGATCTACGCTGATCAGTTTCGCTTATCGCAGGTGTTTACGAATCTATTGAACAACTCTATTAACTATACTGAAAATGGTCGCATTCGAATTGATGTTGAAGCTTGGAAAGATAAGTGCACCATACGCTTCCAAGATGATGGTGCAGGTATTCCTAAAGAAATACTTCCCCATATTTTCGATCGTTTCTTCAAAGGATCAAAAGAACGCAGTTCAGACCATATGGGCAGTGGCCTAGGTCTTGCGATTTCAAAATCGATTATTGAAGCGCATGGTGGCCATATTGAAGTCGAAAGTGAAAAAGGAGAAGGAACTCTTTTCACCATTGTCTTAACCGAAGTTTAACAAACCCTTGATGAATCCTTAATACTCTCAGTCTATACTCTCTAATAGGAGGGAAAAGATGAAAAAATTAGGGATTCTCATAGGGTTTTTCTTTTTATTAACAGCTTGTTCATCCGGATCGGAAAAGATCCAAGTATATGTAAGGGATGCTGATTCTGGAACGCGTGAAGCTTTTGAAGAGATTATCGATTTGGAAGAGATTTCTTTAGAAGCAGCGGAAACAAGTGGTAATTCTGATATGGCCAAGCAAGTTGGTGAAAATAAAAACGCCATTGGTTATGTCTCCTTTACGACCGATTTAGAAGGGAACAACCTCAAGGCTTTAAGCTTTGAAACTGTTCAACCCAGTGAAGAGGCAGTGAACGAAGGGAAATATAAATTGACGCGCCCTTTTGTTTACATGACAAGAGCTGAAAATGATTTCAAATCAGACCGGCAAGAGGCTTTAGTGAAAGCTTTTATTGCTTACATTGAAGAATCATACGAGGGGAAAAAAGTCATCGCAGCAAGCGGTGGCATTAATGATCTCGACAAGTCGAAACCTTGGTCAGAAATTAAAAAAGAACATCCCATTGTCGATGAAGATAATCGGGACTTGATTATTAAAACAGGTGGCTCAACATCTGTTGAAAAAGGGATTCATGAAGCCATGCAATCCTTCATGCCATTGGCCGGGAATTTTCAATATGAACCACAGCACACAGGTTCAAGCGATGGATATAAGCGGACTTTGGGTGATGAAAAAGATGGACCCAATGCAATTGATATCGGTTTTGCTTCTCGTGAACTGAAGGCAGAAGAAGATGTCAGCTCTGCCTTGAAACAAGGCGTCTACGCTCAAGATGCGATCCTCATTGTTGTCAACAAAGAAAACAGCGTTGAAGATATTGATCAAGAGCTTACAAAGAAAATCTTCTCTGGCGAAGTTAAGACATGGTCAAAATGATCGAAAAGACTTGTTAAGCAAGTCTTTTTTAAAGAGGAGGCATGAGCAATGCAAAAAAGAAAAGATCATCTTTTAAAATATTTGAGTTTAAGTTTTTCAATTTTAAGCATTTTCTTTGTCTTAGCAAGCTTTACTTTCATTGCATCAAAAGGGATGAAGGTTTTTTTACCATCTTACCCGGAACAAATTTCTTTCAAAAACTTTATAACAGGACTTCGTTGGCGACCAGATAAAGGTGAGTATGGTGCACTTTTTCTGATTGTAAACACGGTTTTAACTGGGAGTCTTGCAGCCTTAATCGCTTATCCTATTTCCATTATGACAGCCTTGTTTATTGTGAAAATTGCTTCCGATCGCATGGCTCAGCAATTACAGTCAATTGTGGAGGTCTTGGCTGCGGTTCCATCGGTTGTTTACGGGGTTTTCGCAAGCGGTGTGATTGTGAAATTGGTTGAGTTTTTATCGCAAAGTTTGGGCTATCCAAGCTATGGAGGCCGCTCGGTTCTTTCGGTCATCTTGCTTTTAGTCATCATGATTTTACCCAGTATGATATCTTTGTC
>JASLJD010000026.1 GCA_030152625.1 Erysipelothrix sp. | reverse complement strand
ATAAAATTAATAATTAAAATACTCTTAAAACGAAGTAAAAACTTTTTCCACAGTGTATGTTTGTTTCGATAAAAAGAGTAATGTAGCAAATCATAGTCACCATGTATATAATAAACTTTTGTCATTTTTTCACTTAAATTACTAAAGTAAAAATAAATCGTATAAAAAGAAAGTAAGGTTGCGAAGGCATCATACCAATCGATGGTCAACAGTTTATCAGGAACTTTTAATTTTAAAATAAAAAGAAGAATCGATAAGATCGTGAAAAGAAGCGTAATCACAATGCTTGCCCGTTTGAGCGGCTTCAACCATAAATTCCGGTGACGGTCTAAAAAAAGATGGTGATAATAATTTTGACCATGGTAGTTAAAATTACTTATTTGGATATCTTTATCAACTTCTAAATTCTGAACATTTGCATCTTCTGCATTTTGCAAAATGGTATCTAAGTCATGCATATTTTGAATTGCGATTCTTTCGATTTTACCCCAAGTTGACAATTGTCGATACTTAAAAATATAAAAAACGGATAAAAGGAATAAAACCGAAGATAATAAAAGATAAACTTTTTTATACGGAAGAAAAACGATCAGAAAAACATGGATAAAAGGAAGCACGAAAGCAAGCAATATCTCTGCCCTCGGCGATAGTTTGAAATCATGTTCAATTTGCTTTAACGCAAAAATTTCTGATAAAACAGCAAGCGAGAAAACCATTGTTCCTACGATAAAATACATCACAAACGAGAAATTCATCAGCTTTAAAGTGATAAAAAGCAAAAGAATATAGATCAGTCTATCAAGCGCTCTTTCAAAAACTCTGAATCGATAATAACTTGCAAAGTCAACACGAAAGCCTTTCAAAAGAGTCTTCGCTAAGGCATCGTTTTTAGAAGGAATATTGGAGAAAAATCCCCAAGATAGAAAACTGATCCATAACACTAGCCAATAGGCTTCACTTGGAAAGCGATTAAAAAAAGGAAGGCTTCCTAAAATTTCTTCTAAGCCGCTGGCTATAAAATAAATAAAAGCAAGGTATGCAGCTTTTCGAACGAAAATATTCAGGAATTGAAAAAACATCATCACCAGTTCAAAGGATGTTTTATGTTCATATTGCTCTAGAGACTTTTTCTTAAAGAAGCGTCCAATAAGGGGGATTTTCTTAAAAAAGACAATTAAACGATTCGTGAAAATGCGTGTTTGTATTTTCAATAATGTTTCAGGCATCTTTTAGCATCTCCACAAGTTGTTCTTCAAAATCACTTTTTTGAAGTTCATCCATATCTAATTCAATGAGTTTACCATCCTTTAAAAGCAAAATTTGATCTGATAATTCTTTGGCTATCGACACAATATGTGTTGATAGAATCATGACACAGTCCTGCTTGACTTTGTAAAGCATCTTTTTCATATCAATGGCAGCTAAAAGATCTAAGGATGTCAAAGGCTCATCCATAAGTAGCACATTTTGCTTCAATAAAACCATTGCCAACATTTGGATTTTGTTTTTCATCCCTGTTGAATAATCTTTGATCAAACGATGTCGATCTTCCATTGAAAAATTAACTAGATCTAAATATTCGTCAACACGATATCGAGAAAGCCCCCTCTCTTCATGGAGATCACTGAAATAAACTAAAAACTCATAAGCTGTCATGAAATCCGGTAACATCGGTGTCGTATAAACATAAGCCACATCATGGTGTTCAATGGGTCTTTCACCATCAACACTGATCCTTCCCTTCTCATAATCGATTTCTTGACTAATACAATTAAATAAAGTTGTTTTACCTGAACCGTTTTTCCCTAAAATTGTGTAAGATTTTCCTTTTTCAAAGCTGTAATTAATACCTTTCAGAACTTTCTTGTCATCAAAGGACTTGTGTAAATCCTGGATAATTATTTTCATTGCACATCCTTCTTTCCCATTATACTAATAATACCATACAGCATGCAAAAAGAACAAGCATTGCTGTATCTATTTTTAGAAACTTTTGCTAAACTATGCATGACAGAAAAGAGGTCTTTTAGATGTTGAAAATTGAAAACATATCTTTTCAAGATAATGGAAAAGATATCTTAAAAAATGTCAATCTTCAAATACAACCTGGAGAATATTTGACCATTGTTGGTTCTTCAGGAGCAGGTAAAAGTACTCTATTGAAGATTATCGCAGATTTAAAACCCTACTCGTCGGGAAATCTTTATTATTTAGATAGAAAATATGAAGAATATGATCCACTCGAATTAAGACAGAAAATTACCTATGTAGCACAAAGTCCGCATTTATTTGGTAAAACGATTCGGGACAATTTTGCTTTTACATTTCAGATGTTAGATGAAAGCTTTGATGAACAAAAAGCGAAGGATTTCTTGCGCTTTTTCAAACTCGACTTTCCTTTAGAGCAAGCCATCAATAATCTTTCTGGTGGAGAGATACAAAGAATCGCTTTAATAAGAAGTCTTCTTTTAAGTCCAGATGTGCTTTTACTGGATGAAGTGAGCTCAGCACTCGATCCTGAAAGCCAAAGCATTGTCCAAAAAGCAATTTGTGACCTTAACAAGCAAGGGATGACGATTGTTTGGATAACCCATGATCTTGATTTGAGTGTCGAAGGAGCCGATCGACGCATTACGATGCATCAAGGCGAAATTCAGAAAGTCGAGGTTTTAAACAATGCATGTCAGCATGAGTAACACTTCCCTTATCGGAACATTCAGTTTGGTGATTATCGCTCTTATCTTTTCTTACAAGCAAAATTTAGAATTAGAAAAAGAGATCCTCATCAGCATGTTTCGAGCTGTTATCCAACTTCTCTTAGTAGGTTTTGTTCTGGATAAATTTTTCGATGTCGATAAAGTTTGGATTACAAGTTTACTTTTGATCTTTATGATTGTAAATGCTGCGAAAACAGCATCGAAACGTTCTTCACAGATTCCACATATTTTTAAAATCAGTCTTCTTGCTATTAGCTTAGCGGTTAGTGTAACATTGAGCATTTTGGTTTTTAGTAAAGCGATTGCCTTTGTTCCAAATCAAATTATTCCTCTTGCCGGAATGGTAACCAGTAACACCATGGTAGCAATCAGCTTAAGCTTAAAACAACTCACTCAAAATTATGATTTACGAAAAGATGAAGTCAATACGAAACTGGCACTAGGCGCTTCACCCCTTCTTGCTTCGCAAGAACTTATCAAAGATGCGATTAAGACCGGAATGATTCCAAAAATCGATTCTGCGAAAACATTAGGGATCGTTTCTTTACCGGGAATGATGTCAGGTTTGATCTTAGCAGGCACATCACCGCTTATTGCGGTCAAATACCAAATCATGGTTACTTTTATGTTGGTTGGTACGACAGCTATTGGTACCTTCATCGCAGCCTACCTCGCATACCAAACTTTTTTCAATGAAAGAAAACAACTTAAAGACTAAAAAAGAGGATCTGTCACGATCCTCTTTTTTCTATCCAAGCTAATCGATACCTTAGCTGATAGACTTGTGATTCCATTTCTCTTTTTATAGTCACTAACAAAGATTGAAGATTAGCTATACTGTGACCAATCTAAAGCAAATTAACAAGATATTTACTTAATCCAACGCTGCTTTACTCCTTAAAGCAAGGATATATCCAAAAAAGAAGCACTTAGCCTCTGCTTAATTAAGCTAAATGCTTCTTAAGATAGTCATTAAATTCCATTCACTTCCATTGAAGTTTACAAATCTTCACAGAGACAAGCTTCAAATTGTTCGCTTTTGCTTGCCTATTAAGTTAAAACATCGACAAATCATTGAAAAAGAAAAGATTATCTATGGAAGCAAATGACCTGCTGCACGATAAAGATCATACCATTCTTCACGGCTTAAGCGAATATCTGCACCAGCCGCAATCTTTTTAATTCTTTCTGGATTCATACTACCGCTGAGTACTTGAATTTCAGCCGGATGACTGGTCAACCACGCAATCGCAATGGCTTCTTTGCTAACATTGTAACGTTGAGCAAACTGGGCGAGTTTTCGATTCAAGACAGGATAGTCTTTATGATCGATAAAAACTTCTTTGAAGAAACCCGCATAAAACGGAGACCAAGCTTGAATAGTCATTTTTTCTTTTCTTAAATATTCCAGAAGACCTTCACTCATCACATCATAACTTAAATTAACATGAAAACCGGATTTAAAGAGATCTGCATGCATTAAGCTTAGCTGCAGTTGGTTAAGCTCTAATTTTTCTTGAACTTCCGTCTCTAAAAACTTAATCTGATTTTCTGAATGATTGCTGACACCAAAATGTTTCACTTTGCCTGTTTCCTTTAAAATTTTAAAAGCTTCATTCACTTCCGTGGGATCCATCCATGAATCCGGTCGATGTAAAACAAGAAAATCTAAATAATCACTTTGAAGTCTTTCAAGGATTCCATCGACCGCCTCTAAGATGTAGTCTTTTGAGAAATTATAACAAGCATTTTTAGCATCAATACCACATTTTGATTGAATAAAGATGTCTTCTCGTGGAACAGCTAATTGCTTTAATGCTTCAGCAAATATTTTTTCTGATTTACCCTGACCATAAATATCCGCATGATCAAAAAAATTAATACCCGAGTCAAGAGCCGCTTTAATCACTTCTGCTGCCTCGTCGACACTGAGTTTATCCATACGCATGCATCCCAAAGCTATTTGGGATGCAAAAACATCACTTTCTCCAATCCTTATTTTCTTCATCTCAAGCTCCCCCTTATTTAAAAACAATATCTTCCTTCGTAAGCTTTATCAAAGTCTTTTTCAAACTGATCACTGAGAAATGCCAAAATATCTTCATCACGGGAAACACCTTCATAGGCCATATTCAAATATTGTAATTGGTGCCAGTGTAAGATTTCAAGATAGCCATCCAAGTCATCTTTCCATAAACGAAAATGTGAAACCGTATGAGGATTGAGAGGCATCATAAATTCCAAACCATCTTCTTTACGTTCTGCATAGATGTGATGTCCTTCATCCGTGTCTCTTCCTCGATCATAAAAACGATCATAATAAGTCATCGCATAGCGATAAAGAGTGCTTTTCAGTGCCTGGAGATCTTTTAAGTAGGCTTCCACTTCCTCTTTTGGAATCATCCATCCATCGATTTCTTGATATTTTTCTTCCATCTTATCCTTCTCCCTGTCTTTATTCTAGCATTTTTCCTAAAATAAAAAAGCTCGAGATAAGCTTTTTAATCACGAATAATATTAATATGAAAAGACTCCATGACATTTAAAGCTTCTTCATGTAACGATTCGCTTACACCCGCACTGCATGATGCATTCACATAAATAGGAACTTCTGGATACATGTTTTTCAAGACCACTGCTGTGTTAATCACACAAATATCTGTACAAATCCCAAAAATTTCAATCGCTTCATAACCTTCTTCAAGCTTTTCACCTACTTTTTCCGCAAGTTCAAAAGAGGCAAAAGTTTCTTTTTCAATGACAGGGGTTGATTTTTTGATGAAGCTTTGCAGTTCCTCGTAGATTTCATGCCCTTTGGTTCCCCTAACACAGTGATAAATCGGAAGTTTTTGTCCCTCTTGTGTTGAAAGATAAGTATCTTTATCATGACTATCTTGCGTAAAAATTAGATAATCACCTTTTTCTTCTGCAAGTTTTAAACGTTCCAACATATTCGGAACACGTTCCAAAGCATTTTCTCCTGGTAAAGATCCACGAACAAAATCCTCTTGGACGTCCACGACAAGTAATATTGTTTTCATAATATCCCTTCCTTCATATGTTTATCATAGCATAGTTCCCAGAGACTGTCATGACAACCTAGTTTTGAAAAGAGCGCTTTCTAAGACTTATAAATTTCTCCTCATTGTCTTCGCAATGTATGTTATTTCAGAAT
>JASLJD010000141.1 GCA_030152625.1 Erysipelothrix sp. | reverse complement strand
TTTCTGCGTGTTTACGAGCTCGAACTGCTTGCTCTGAGTCATCCTTTTCAGAAGTTTGGATTTGCTCAAACTGACTGTCTATTTCATTCAAACGTTTCGCAAAATCCGATAAGTTGGAATTTTCTACTGAACTTTCTGCATCGGATGCAATCTCACGATGCAAATCTTTAAAACGTTCTACACGTGATTTTTTCATCATGGCGTCACTCCCTTAAGATTATTATACCATAAGCTAGCGTTTGCGCCTATCTAAATAGGGTTTTACTAATAGAAATATGAAATACAAAACACTGGCTTTTACAAGATTAACGGGTAAAAACACGCTGATTAAAACCTGATGCTTGTTTTCTGCTGGCATACCAAAAAGTGGGAAGGTAACCCAAGCATTGAAAAAATGCATTAGAAAGGATGCAAAGGCAATCCCAAAGAACAAATAAACACGTTTGTTTTTTTCTTTGTAGGCTAAAACCGGGATCATGACAAAAACAGCATAGGCAAAATTTGCCAGTTCACCGACAAAGCCGGGATTTTTAGAAATCGTAAAAGCATGAACGATGTTTTTTAATAAAGCCACCAATACACCCGGTCCAGCTCCCATTGTATAAGCAGCAATCAACACAGGCAGATCACTGAGATCCACCTCAAGAGGTGGAAATACGGGTATTTCAAACATGTACAAAACAACTGAGACAGCTGTCAAAATTGCTATATTCACTAATTTTCGTGTATCACTATTCATTGTTCTTCCTCCTTGATTCATTTACATCAAGGCATTAAAAAAACCACTTCTTCCATCCAGACTATACTGTCGCCACTGGAAATGAGCCAGTTCCACCAATTGCTTGGGTCGCGGGGTTTACCGCCGGTCGGGAATTTCACCCTGCCCTGAAGTAATGATTCCATGATTCACTTTTCGCATCCATTATAGCAAAGTTTCAATCCGATGAACAGTAAAACAATTAAAAAGAAGCTTGATAATGCAAGCTTCTTATTTTTTTAGGCTCTACTGATATATTTACCATCGCTTGTGCTCAAAATAATTTTGTCACCACGTTCAACAAAAAGTGGAACACGCACTTCAAAACCTGTTTGAACGACGGCATTCTTTTGAGCATTCGTAGCAGTATCGCCTTTTACACCCGGTTCAGCTTCTGTAACCTCAAGTGTAATCTTTTCGGGTAAACTTACACCAAGAACCTCTGATTCGTAGAAAATAACCGTCAAATCTTGGTTTTCTATCATGAAATTAAGTTCCCATTCCAAACGATCTTTGGGAATCGAAACTTGCTCATAGTTTTCTTGATCCATGAAAACAAGACTATCACCATCATCGTAAAGATATTGCATATCTCGCTTGTCAATATGGGCACGTTTGACTTTATCGCCACCTGTAAAGTTTAATTCTACAATTGCGCCAGTTCGCATATTACGAACTTTAACCTTTACAATCATTTGACTTCGAGCGGATTTGTTTTGCGATGTATCCAAAACTTGATATAAATTATTATCATGGACAATTGACATACCGCCTCTTAAATCATTTGATGAAATCATTCTTTTCGCCTCCAAATAAAACTTTCGTCTTCCATTATATCATAAACTTGAGAATTTGTAAGTGGATTCTCGCTGTTTATGTAGACTTTCTGCTCTTTCCGTTGAAATGTTCCGCCCTCACAGACTCCTTCCCTTACCCCTTTTCGGATTTGTTTAAAGACACAGTGTTCCAAGTCTAAATGCTGATCAATGACTTTTAAGAATTCTTTTGACTTAAACAATTTATCTTGTTCTTCTAAAACATTTTGCGCAAATTCTAGACTGAGCATGAAAATCATCAGTGCAAAAAGTAAGGGGGTATTAATTTTCATCATCGATAGATAAGTGAAACTCCTTCCCATCATGGTAAATGTAAAGATTGCACTCGCCTTCTGGATACGCATCAACATCGAAGAAATCAATGTCATACATCAAAATTTCATAACCGGGGCGCTTGACGAGGCGGTTTTTATCATCCACTTCGATTTCAAAAATTTTATTTCGATAAGAAATTGCTAAAGGATAGTCACAAGTATGAAGGCTTGCCCTTTGCATAATTTGTCTGAACTGTCTTTGAAAGATACTCCATTGAGAAGCTGACGGCCAAGGATATTGATAGATTAAAATGAAGACCAAATTTAAAAACTTCAAAAGGAAAAAGCTCAAAGCCAGTTTTAAGAACTCTTCTGCTAGTAAAAAAGCGCTTTTCTTCATAGAAGCTGATAGGCCATTTCAATCAAGCCAGCGCTCATCATCAAAATGAATAAAGTTAAAAGAATCTCTAAAATGACCACTCCACCTCCCAAATCCTAATTGATAAGTACTTCTTTGACTGCTTTGTGCATGATTAATATTACCGTTTGCATTGAAACAAAGATCTTCTTTCATGCAAACCCGCTCTCTTTTTGCCATGGCCTCAATTTGATAAAAACTTGGATTCTCATCGCAAATAAAAGCAGGTTTCATTAAATGTAAACTGATCCCTGGGATAAGTGATAAGAACAAGAGTTTTAAACAAAAGCTTTTTAATGTGAAAGCTTTTTTAATCATGAATTACCGCCTGTCCATCAACAATACTCAAAGGTGTTTTATCGAAGCACAGTGTTTGTCGCTCCGTCAAAAGACCTTCTTGTACCAGTTCATCGATAGATTGTGGATCTTCATCATTTTTTAAACGATATTGTAAAATAGCGGCATCGACTAATTTCTTTTGAGCCTCGCAGGACCGATCCTCCACAATATTCAATGTTTTACGTATATTGGGTATTGTTAGTAAAAATAAAACAGCAACAATTAACATTACAATAACCATTTCCATAACAGTGAATGCGTTTTTCCTCATAAAACCTCCCAAAATTGTAAAGGTATATAAAAACTCATATAGTACTGATAGATCATGCATGTTAACAAAAAGATTATCCAAACCTTCGTTATTTTAGCGCTGAGATTAAAGAAATAATGGATGCGTGCTCTATTTAATTGAAGGTAACGTGGAAAAACATCTTTATAGTTTGTTTCTAAATCCTTCGCTTTAATCATATAAGCAAGAAGATCATCCAAATGATGATTCGCAAAAGAAGCATCTGTTTCTAAGCTGGACTCAACTTGAAAAGCAAGCCAGGAAACATGTGTAGCAAAGGATTTCGTTCGTAAAACCTTCATAGCTTGAGGACTGCTCAGAGCATTTTCAGCTAACTGCGACCAAAGGAGCACGAAATGATGATTTACACAGACAGTCAGAGGGTTTTGGGGGAAAATTGATTGGAAATAAGTATAAAAACTCATGCGCAAATCCTTCGCTTTGAAGAGGAGGAAAACAAAAAGAATCCCTGAAATAACGATAAGCATATTCACTTGGTGAAAAACATTTAAATAAGTAAAAGACTTTGGAAAGGTTTCTGTTTTAAAAAAAGAAAACTGTTCCAAAAGAACCGGCGTTATTTTTAGTCGATAAAGTAGAAACAAGATACAATAAGAAAAGAACAAGAGCAAAGGATAAGAAAAGGACTGCCAAAAAAGTTGTTTAAATTTTTCTTTCCACTCTTTGTCACAGACATGCAATTTAAAAATTAGCTGCAAGGGAAGCCAATCTTTTAAATCGTGATACAAAAACTTATTTTCCTTTTCAAGAACTTCAGCTAAATTCTTCTCTTTAAGCGATAAGTGCTTGCGCATGACCTGGAAAGGTAAACCTGCTTGCAAGTAATCATCGATGAGTTTCAGCGTCAAATAAGATTTTTTCCTGGAGATCTTGGGAAAGATGGACTTCAAATTGAACTTTTGCTTTTTCCTCATTTTTATCCCACCTCATTGTTTGAAAGACAACGCCTTTAAGGCTGTGATAGAGCTCATACTGACGAGCACCTAAGTCGTAAAGTCTTGCAAGTAATTCATGAATGTTCCCTGCATGAATGCTTGCACAAACAAAATGACCACTAAGAGCCGCTCGTCTTAAACAAGCCATTTCATATTCATTGCGGATTTCACCAAAAGCAATCACATCCGGATCGTGACGAAGAAGTTGGTCCAAGGCATCGTGCATTTTTAAATGTTTTCCTAATTCGATTTGAATTAAATCATCGTCATAGATTTCGATTGGTGAATCTAAACAATAACACTGTCTATTTTTTAAGTCTTTTAAAAAATAGTGTAAAGTGGTTGATTTTCCTGAACCTGTTGGTCCACAAAATAAGAATAGACCATGATCATGATAGCTAAACTGAAGAATTCTTTCATAAACAGCGTTATCTTGCACACATTCCTTTAGATTTTTAAAAGTCTTAAGATTTAATGTCCTTAAAACGGCTGTTTTAAGAAGAAAGTTTTCCATGACTGAAAGCCTAAACATGTATTTTTTATCATGTATGATATAGGAAAAACTTCCAGTTTGTGGAATTTGAAACTCAATCAACTCTAGACCGCTGTAGTATTTTAAGAGTTCATAAATCTCCTTAGGTTGATTTTCTTTAGCAAGATAATGTTTGTGACGACGATAAATTAATTCCACCTCCTTTTCCTTAGCTTGGAGTTTAAAATGTACATCACTCACTTTATAACGAACAATTTTTTGAAATACTTGGTCCAATAATAATTGTGTCTTCATAGTCATAAATAAAAAAAAGAAGAGTCTTTCCCTAAGACTCTTCTAAAAAATGCTTGACATATGGATTGTTTTCTTTTTCCCTGGCTAAATGGCTGTTAAGGCCATGTCCAGGATAAATCATAATATCTTCTTTATGATCAGCAAAGCGCTCATAGATACTTCGAACAGCATTGGCCATATCTTGCATCGATCCACCCACAAAATCCGTACGACCGATCGAGCCAGCGAAAATAAAATCACCATCAATGAGGTGTTTATCTTCAAAAAGATACGAAACAGAATAAGGTGTATGGCCAGGAGTATGAATCAGCTCAAATTCAAAGGGATCAATTTGATAGATGCCCTCTTTAAGACCGATTACCTCCGATTCAAGCGTGATTCTTTCGGGTGTTTGTGCTGAAAGATTCAGTTCCGGATCTTTGAGGTAAGGAATTTCTTTTTCATGGATATAAACCGGGCAAGAAAATTCCTCAACCAAGCGATCGACACCAGAGATGTGATCGAAATGACCATGTGTCAACAAAATGCCCACAATCTCTAATCCTTCGGATGCTTCCAGTAAAACACTGGCGTCATTAGCAGGGTTAAGGCATGGATCAATCCAAAGGCCTTTTCCTTCTTTTTCCAAAAGATAAGAGTTTGTTGAGACATAGCCCATTACTTTTTTACTTATTTTCATGAATATGAAAAATAAGCCTTAGCGGCTTATTTTTTCTCTCTATGCAATGTATGCTTGCGCTCACGTGGGCAATATTTCTTAACTTCTAAGCGCTCTTGTTGTGTCGACTTATTACGTGTTGTATGGTAATTTTCATCGCCACACTCTGTACACTCAAGAATTGTTAAATGTCTCATTTCTTAAACCTCCATTGTTAAATTCATAATCACTACGTCATTATAACATAATTATTTACTTTTGCATATAATAATCTAAAACATCGGCTGTTACGACTGTGCATAGGTTTTGAAGTGGATAGCCACCACTTTCTAAATATGTATATGGCGCAACACAACTTACGGCCACTTCAGGCTCTTCAAACGGTGCATAGGCAATGAATGTGTTATGGCGGACAATCCCCTCATAATCAGCATGAAAGTCCTGTGCAGTCCCTGTTTTCGCTGCTGAA
>JASLJD010000126.1 GCA_030152625.1 Erysipelothrix sp. | reverse complement strand
AAGCCACGACTACGGATCAAATCACGAATCTCTCGTTTACTGGATAAAACCTTCGCTTCCGCTAAGACATCCACAATATTCCCTGACTTCAGTTCATAAACTTCCATACCCTTAAAGGCTTGGTGGACTTCTTCAGAACTTAAGTCTTGAATTTTACCGCTGAACAAGGCTTCGCTGATATTGAGCGCTTGCTTAAGACCTTCTTTGCCAAAGACCAATTCGGTCAATTCTTCGGCCAGGGCTTTTTGTGCTTCACGCTTATGCGGTGCTTTGTGGAAACTTTCCTCAAGCGCTTGAATTTCTTCGACGCTGCGTAAGGATAAGCGTTTGAGAAAGTCGATGATATCATCATCACTGGTATTATAGAAATATTGATAGAATTCATAAGGACTGGTACGTTTGGGATCAAGCCAAACATTCGCCCCTTCACTCTTACCAAATTTCGTGCCATCTGCTTTCATAATCAAATGCGAAGTCACACCATAAACCTTCTCTTCAGGACCCATCATTTTACGGATTAAATCAACCCCCGCAACAAGGTTCCCCCATTGATCTGAACCTCCAATTTGAAGTTCAATACCGTATTCTTGATACAAGTGCATAAAGTCAATCGCTTGTAAGATGATATAGGAAAATTCTGTAAAGGAAATACCGCTATCTAAACGACTGGCCACGGTTTCTTTGGCCATCATGGTGTTGATTCCAAAATGCTTCCCGTAATCACGCAAGAGCTCCAGTGCAGTGATATCGCTCAACCAATCGGCATTATCAACAATTTCAATCGGCTCTTCACCATAGGATAAGACGCGTTGAATCTGCTCAGAAATCCCTTCAAAGTTCTTTTGCAGTTCTTCATCACTCAAAAGCTTACGTTCTGTTGTTGGACGAGGATCGCCAATCATGCCCGTTGCGCCACCGATTAAAGCATAAGGAATATGCCCCTCCATTTGATAACGTTTGAGTAGAATGAGCTGTTGTAAGTGACCGACATGTAAAGAGTCAGCAGTTGGGTCAAAACCACAATAAAGTTTAACCGGACTTTCTAAACGTTTGATAACACCCTCGCGATCGGTCACATCCTTCACCAGACCGCGCCATTCAAGTTCTTCAAAAAAATGCATGTTCTTCCTACTTTCTAATCAATAGTGATTGGTATCAAAAAGAATTTTAATTTTTAAGTAGTTTCGCTGTAAAACATCCAACATGACCGTGATTCCTAAAAGAATTGTGGAATCATGTGGGTAAAGATAATTGCTTGTACAGAATTGGTTTAATGTTTCCCACTTATCTTCTTTAAAGACAAGGTTTTTTGCTAGAAACTGGGCTTTAAGCAGTGTTTTTTCACCGTTGAAACATTCAATGGCATAATCATCATGCCGACTTAAGATATAAAGAAAGGTCGCGATAATCGATTCATGTTCTTGATAAAAGGGTAAAAAATCTTTAAAAACAGGACGGAAACCTTTGAAAGCAATCGCATAACGACGTTCAACATCGCACTTCCCTTTTTTCTCAAAAGCACCGTATTCACGCAATTCTTTACTGAGTGTTTCGATTTGTTTCGGAATATCCGCAAAGCCTCGCGAATTAATAAAAGCAAACATGACAATACTGGTCATAAATATCGTATAATAATAGGATTGTTGGTTGAGTACAGCGAGTTTGATTTTACGATCCACTTCTTCTTGAAAACGATAAATGGCTTCTGGATCTCTTGGGTTCACTTCAAAGATCTTAAGCATTTCTTCCCGATAGGTACGAAGGAAATGAACAAATTTTTCAAAATTCATTTGATCATTGCTTCCACGATAATTCGGACCATACATACCGAAACCTTTTGTCTTCGTAAAAGCAGCCACACAACTATAAACCAAAACATTGGATAGAATCGTTTGTTTATCGCCGCTTAACATGAAATCTTCAATTTTTTCTTGATAAGTGCTCATATAGTCCGCATCAAAAATGCTCTCTTCAAGCATTGACTCCAAAGGCTTTTCGTAGAAAAAGTCGATTCTTTCTTTCATGCCAAAATCTTCACGTCGGATGCATCGATCCTTATCGAAAACATCAGAATCAATCGCAAAGCCGAGAGGGTGATAGTCCTCAAAATGAATTAAGACATCCTTCACCTTTTGAGCATCTTCTTCGAGTTTGATATAAAAAATCAAACCTTCATCATCAAAAGTATAAGACCATGACTCGATCGTAAAACGATTCCACAGTTCAAAGAAAATACTAAAAACAGCAAATGAGTTGCTGTGGTGTTTACGATCTTCGCCAAGGAAACTGGTTCTTAAAACCAAAAGAGAACCTTCTTGTCCTTCAATCATTTTCTTCATGATCGAACGACGTTTTTGTCGTAAGTCTTTGATCGAATCTGATTCTAGCTGAACAACCTTCATTATTCTAACCTCGCTTGTCTATCTATTGTATCAAATCCTTATAATTTTGCACCCCTATTGTATCATATTCGCAAAAAAAAAGGCGCAAGGGCCTTTTTTTATTATTGGGAAATTCTAATAGAAATTTAGGAGAAGAAAATAGTAATTTGTAAGCTCTCTTTGCTTACGAATACATTATAACAAGCTTCTGTGTATTTTATATGAATAACTTATGTGAAATTATCGTTCTTTTGGGTAAAATAGTAATAAAAAGATCGGAACGAATAAAAAAGCTGCTGCCATTTGCAAAACCGTCTCAATCGGATAAGCATCGATTAAGAAAGAAGAAAGCAGTGGCGAGAGAATCGCTGCCAAACCAGAGGTCAAGGAAAAGGCAATCATCTGACCACTGGATCGCAAATGAAGGGGTGTCTGCTCAAAGAAAAGTTTTCTTTGAGTCATGAGAATAATCGGAAAAGTCAAAGCCTGCGTCAAAGACAGAAGAATAACCGCAGAAATAGACTCGACTTGACTGATGAGGAAAAAACGACCCATCAAAATAAAAATCGCAAAAAGCAAAAGACCTTTCGCATCAAAATGTTCTAAGAGCTTCGAACCCAATAGAAGCATCGGCAATTCACTGAAGGCTTGCACAAACCATTTCATCCCAACATGGCTCGCATTTCCACCGAGATAAAAGAGGTAATCCACAACTAAAACAGCATCCGAACTGTAAATAATATAAACACCTAAATAAACAAAGATCAAAAGAAGATAGGCCTTATTTTGAAACAATGCTTTTAAATCGAGAACATTCAAACTTTTTGCTTGCACCTTTTCGGCATCCGGAGCATCTTTTGCAAAGTAAAGAAAAATCAAACCCGTGATAAAGGACAGATAGGCAATAAAACGAAAACCAAAACGATGAGCAATTTGCCCAGATAAAAGAGAAAAGAGCGCCCAAGACAAGGAACCAAAACTGCGAATAAAACCAAAGTCCTTACGAACTGCTTCAACTTCCATAATCCATGTTTCCATCAAATTCCCCATCGCTGACATCATCCCTGCCGTTAAGGTAAGCATGATAAAATGATAAAGATAAAAAGGTCTTTGCACATGAAATGTCGCCAAAGCAAGCAGGATTGCCGAAAGCATCGAAAAGATCAATGGTCGCTTAATACTGCCTTTTTTATCACTGAGATAACCGAAAAACATTTGGGAAAACATTCCCAAAATAGCATAAGAAGATAAAACAAAACCTCTTTGTATAGGGCTGTAGCCCATTTCTGTTAGAAAAGGGACGAACTGCGTGTTCAAAACAGAACTGGTCGCAAAAGCCAAAAACATTAAAATTGAAAAGTGTTTTCTCATTCAAATCCCCTTTCCGTAATTACAAAATCACAAGCGATGTCATGGCTGTTTTCAAAAGACTTGGAAACCTTTTGAAAAGAATAGGCCACCCCATATTTGTAGGCTGACAGGGAAGCCATATAACGGTCATAATAACCCTTTCCATAACCAATACGATGTCGCTTGTCATTATACACAAGAAGTGGGATGAAAAACAAATCAATTTCAGAAGGATCAACCCGTTCGCAATGTCTTTTGGGCTCCATAAGATTGAAGCTTCCCTCTT
>JASLJD010000061.1 GCA_030152625.1 Erysipelothrix sp. | reverse complement strand
TCAAGTAAACGCAAGAGATAGTCCTTACGATGTCCTTCTAAATTTATTTCACGACTATAATAAGGCACATATGATCGGAATACCATGGATGCAAAAGGAACATCTTCACTAAAGAGGTAATGATCGGAACTTCCTAAACTTGCATTCATAACCGATGTTTGACCGTCTTGATGGAGGTAATCAAAAAATCCATCGAGCCGCAAATCAAAAGGCATCTCCTCCACCGTTTTCTTTTGAATCGACTTCGCTTCCGATCTGCTTTGCGGTTTTTTTCGGTCAAAAGACCCATACAAATGACTCGATAGTCCTCGTAAATAAAGACTGTCTAGCGGAAGTTTTTTCCAAGTCTCCAATTCTTTCATTAAAGAGGCTTGACTTGAAAGTGGGTGCAAGAGATAGCTTTGATCCTTTTCAAAAAACAAGTTTCTTTCCGATAGGGCCTGACTATAATCATCTTTTTTCATCCGATAAGTTTTGGGATAGGCTTCAAAGTAATTTAAATCTAAAGAACTTTGAATCCCGAGTTCTTCAAGCTCCTGTAAAAAGCTTTGGATATCCTTCAACCATCTACGCTTGAACATGGATGGAATGTGTTGAATGCCTGCTAAAGCATGCCCCTTGTTTCCAAAACCCTGAAGATTAAGATGAAGACTGCCATCATAATAAGTCTGAATATCTTTAAGGATGGCTAAAGCTTCAGGGTAACTTGTCATTTCAATGTTCTGTGGCCACAAAAAGCTGTCTTTTCTTTCATTGAGTAATAAATCAATATTCATAAATGCCACGGATTCTTTTTGGGGGCTTTGTGAAAACATTTGTGACTGAAGCCACTGAGCCATTTCAGAATAACCCGCTTCTTCATCGAAAATATGAAGCTTCATCTGAAAATCAAAATTGTTTCTTGCTTCTTGGCTTGTATAGTAACCATCCCCCTTTTGATTGGTCATTTTGAAAAATTGTTCTCGGTAGACCAACTTGGGACCGATCCAATGATAAGCCGTCACGAAATCTTTAGGATATAAGATGAGATCCACATATTCTGCACCTTGAGTGATATAAGTCATGAGGGATGTGTTTTTAATTTTTGCTGCATAAACAGGCAAAGAAAGTTTCGGCATATTCTTTTTTTCATACATACTCTCTCCTGTACCCTGACTTGCATAATCAGCACCATAATAACGAGCTCGATAAGGATTTTTTACTTGACTATGAACTTGATCATGACGGTACAAAGCCCCATTGCCTTCAGGAACAAGGTAATAGTCCTCTTTTTCAAAACGATCACTGGCTAGCATAAATGGGAAGGGATAGACTGCTAGCAATTCTTCCTGAGGATCATGGATGTTTTCATCTTTCAATTCAAAGACGATCTCAGCATCTTCTTCATAAATGCTGAAGCTCAGTTCGATTTTCGTTTTATCAAATTTCAAATGAACATGATAGGCCTTGTTTTTATGTTCTACTTGAATTTTAGCATTTTTGCTTGAGCTTCTTCGCACTTTACCTTTCGCATCTAAATAGTCAATGCTCATAAAACTTTGAGAGAAGTTATTCCAAGTACGATTAAGTGATTCATCCTCTTCTTCTTGAGCACTTAAAATTTCTTTTTGACCATTTGCTGAGCGAAAGACAAAAAGCTTGCTTTCTGGCTTCCATTCAATCATTGTGCTGCTTTGCGCTTGAATGTCGACCATCGATAAGCTTAAAGACAACACAAGTGTGAAGATGATTAAGATTTTTTTATACACGCAAAACAACCTCCTTCATAAGACCGATGATGACTTCCATTAAATGAGCACCGAAAATAAAGAGCATCAGAACAAATAATGTTAACATTAATGCTGTAAATAAAGTTAGCAAGATATTTTTCACTGTCTCTTTAAAACTGTAATTGTGAACTTCTTGAATCATGGCAAAAAGACGATAAACACTTGCAAAAAGAAGGATTAAGATTAGGAAATCAAACAGAAAGGCTTCATTTAAAGTTAGTGCATTGGATAAAAGATAAATAGGTATAGACCAAACGATGTATGGGGCAAAAACAAGTGAACTTGCTGTATAAACATCCTTAAGTCGTCCCTCTCCATCTTGAATTGTACTAACCAAATAATTCGATAAAACAAGTAATAACAAAGGAAGCAATAGCATTAAAAATGTTTGTATCAGTGATTGATTTTGAGCAGTTCCTTGAAACAAAAATGCTTTTAACTTAAAGGACGAAAGATAAATAAGAAAGGCAATAAAATAATACAAAGTCGCTTGTTTTATGGATAAAATATCAAAATATCTTAATTGATAAAAAGCTTCCCTTGGATCGTTCATTGCTAATCGCATGGGAGCAAAGAATTGCGAAAACCTTGTTTCCCGCCAGCGTTTTTCAAACTTCTTTTTTCCCTTAACCAAAGCCTCATGATGCATACTTCGCTTGAAAAACAAATAAGCAATTGAAACAAGTAAAATTAAAGCGAAGAAAAGACCTAAATATGTTTGAAAAAAATCATTTCTAATTTCCCAAAAAGCATTGGAATAGCCTTGTTTATCATTTGCCAAGTCGAAAGCATCAAGTGCTTTTCTGTATTCATGATTTTGAAAATAAGCCTTGGCCAATGCTTGTTGTGGTAGTCGATATGACGCATTTTGTCGGCGTACTTGATCCCAAGTTTCTTCCCCATCTTGATAGCGTCCATCTTGATAATAAACACTGGCATCATAGAGTTTTTCTGCATACTCACTGGGCTCATATATTTGGATATTTGCATGGCGGTCATCTAAAATATGGATGTTTTTATTTGCATCGACATAAAGATAGGCTCCTGATTCGATTTGCCCTTTCAATGACTGGTAGGAAAAAGGACTTTTAATGATAAAGAACATTTGACCATCTGGATTGAAAACATAAATCGTACCATCGCTAAATAAGGTATAGATATTCCCATCTCCATCAACATCAAGATCCGTAAAATCATACTGTTGGAAAGCTTGTTCTGTCCCTTGTAATAAGTTAATCCCTGCTGCATTAAATTTTTTC
>JASLJD010000058.1 GCA_030152625.1 Erysipelothrix sp. | reverse complement strand
GATCTTTTGGTGATGACGACTCATCAGTTGTATCATTATGAAGATTATTTTGATTTGATTATTTTAGATGAGCCGGACGCTTTTCCATTTGTTGGTAATCAAGCTTTGAATTATTTTTTGAAAAGGAGTTTAAAAGAAAGTTCGAAGCTTGTGCTTCTTTCAGCTACACGGCATCCTTTGTTGAGAACAGAGAAGATGGAACATATTAGCTTGAATCTTCGTCCGAGTATGCAAGAACTTCCGGTTCCGCAGTGGCGCCTTTCTCTTTTTTGGCCTTATATGTTTATAAGGGATATCTGGAAATATCGGAAGGAAGCATCGCTTGTCTATGTTCCAAGTATTGCCTTAGCAAGGAAATGGTCGCTAATGCTTCAAGCACCTATGCTCTGTTCACAAACGCCCGATAAAGAAAAAAAGATTGAAAAGTTTCGAAAGGAGAAAGGAATTCTTGTTTGTACAACCATACTTGAGAGAGGGGTGACCTTTAAAGATTGCTTTTGTTTTGTTTTGTATGCAGATCATCCTGTTTTCTCTAAATCGACTTTGATTCAAATTGCCGGAAGGGTGAGAAGAGGGATGTCAGCTAAGAAAGGAACATGTTACTTTTATTCCAGTTCAAAAAATCTTCAAATAAAAGAAGCGATCGATGAGATTGTATGCAAGAACAACGATGCGTTTGGTGTTTTCAAGATTTGAAAAAAACTGTTTTAGAACATTTTTTGTTCAAAGAGGGCTTTTGTTTAGACTGTAAGCAAAAATTACAATCAGGATTTTATCGTCGTCAAGTAAAGACTGTTACGTTTTATCATCAATATCCTAAAAACGAAGAGTCGCTCGCCTTGTATCACCATCTTGTGGAATGTGGCGATCGATATTTAGCGCAAAAACTGGTGCATCCTTATTATTTCTTTTATTTTGCTCATCGAGTATTCATTCCTTTGCCTGTAGAAAAAAGGATCATGACTTCTTTTTCGACGAATCCTAATAGTTATCTTTTAAAAGTCATGGGAGCTCTTCACTGCTTGGATCTTTTAAGTTTTAAAAGAGCGTCTCAAAGGGAAGTGATTCTTTTTGATGAGGATAAAATAAAAGATAAATCCGTCCTTTTGTTTGGCTTAAGAATTGAAGAAGAGGATGTTTTTTGGAGTATTTATCATTTATTAAAAGTTTTTGCTGCGAATATATCAGTTTTTACGGTCTTTGAAAACTAAAAAGTAAGCGGTTACGCTTGCTTTTTAAGAGGTGATGTCGTATAATTTATGTAAATAAGAAAGGTTTAGGTTAGATATGCAAGGTACAGTTAAAAAATTTAACAAGCATAAAGGTTATGGCTTTATCACCATCGAAGATGGTAGCGATGTCTTTTTCCACTATTCACACCTTGTGATGGAAGGTTTCAAAACAATCGATGAGGGTACAGAAGTCGAGTTTGATCTTGTGGAAACAGAACGAGGACCGCAAGCTCATAACATTGTCAGAATCTAAATTTTGAAAAAAGTTGGGAAACCAACTTTTTTATTGTTTTTTTATGCTACAATAATGAAAGAACGGGGGCTATGCCGATATGTTGAAATGGATAAAAAATATTTTCAGTCCTGACCGCAAAATTCTTGCAGAAGCGGAAGAAGTGGCGGATCAAATTGATGCTTTAAAAGACGATGTGCGCTCATGGTCTGATGAAGATTTGAGGGCAAAAACAGATGAATTTAAAAAGCGTCTTGAAGAGGGAGAAACCTTGGATGACCTTTTAGTTGAGGCTTATGCAGTAGCTAGAGAAGCTGCCTATCGTGTGATTGGTGAATTTCCTTATAAAGTGCAGTTAATGGGAGCCTACATTCTTCACCATGGCGATATTGCGGAAATGAAAACAGGAGAAGGGAAAACCTTGACAGCTGTTTTACCAGCATATCTTAATGCCTTAGAAGGAAAAGGTGTTCACATCATTACCGTAAACGAATACCTCGCTAAACGAGATGCGGAATGGATGGGTGAAATCCATCGCTTCCTTGGTTTAACTGTGGGTTGTAATGTGAGAGCCTTGAGTCCATCTGCTAAACGAGACGTCTATAATTGTGACATTACTTATACTACTAACTCAGAGGTTGGTTTTGATTACCTTCGTGACAACATGGTTACGGATGTGAAAGATCGTGTTTTAAGACCGCTCAATTTCGCAATGGTTGATGAGGTTGACTCGATTCTTATTGATGAATCACGTACGCCACTGATCATCTCTGGTGGCTCACGGGATAGTGCCGATCTTTATAAGCGTGCTTCACAGTTCGCTCGTAAATTAAATCAAGGTTCTGATTATGTCATTGATGTTCGCTCAAAGTCGATTCAGTTGACGGAAACAGGTGTTGACAAAGCAGAACGATTCTTTAAAATCAATAATCTTTATGACCTAGATAATACTCATTTGGTTCACCATATCAATAATGCTTTACGTGCACACTATATTATGAAGCGGGATGTTGATTATGTTGTGAAAGACAATCAAGTTGTGATTGTTGACCAATTTACAGGACGATTAATGGAAGGTCGAGAATATTCGGATGGCTTACATCAAGCGCTTTGTGCTAAAGAAAATGTAACGATTCGTCAAGAAACGGTTACCCTTGCAACGATTACCTATCAAAACTTTTTCAGACTTTACTCGAAACTATCTGGAATGACCGGTACGGCTAAAACGGAAGAAGAGGAGTTCTTGCAGATTTATAATATGCGTGTTATTGAAATTCCGACGAATAGACCGATTGTCCGTGAAGATTATCCCGATTTGGTTTTTGGTACTCAAAAAGCGAAGTTTGAAGCTTTGGTCTCTGAAGTAAAGGAATTACATGCGAAGGGACAACCAGTTCTTGTTGGTACGGTCGCTGTCGAGACTAGTGAGTTTATCAGTATGATGCTTCGTCAAAGAAGAGTACCGCACGAAGTCTTGAATGCGAAAAACCATGCTCGAGAAGCGCAAATCATTGAAAAAGCAGGTCGTAAAGGATCGGTGACGATTGCGACGAACATGGCTGGTCGTGGTACGGACATTAAAATCGATGACGAAGTGCGGGCATTGGGTGGTCTTGCTGTCTTGGGGAGTGAGCGTCATGAGTCTCGTCGTATTGACAATCAGTTAAGAGGGCGTTCAGGTCGTCAAGGTGATCCAGGATTTTCACGTTTCTATGTTTCTTTTGAAGATGATTTAATGGTACGTCATGGAAGTGAACGCTTTGAGCATCTCTATAAGCAACTTGGCGATGTTGCGATTGAAAATAAAACAATCACTAAACAAATTGAAGGGGCTCAACGTCGGGTTGAAGGGATTAACTTTGATGTTCGAAAGACCTTGTTAGAATACGATGATGTCTTACGTCAACAACGTGAAATCATGTACGAAGAAAGAAATTTTGTTTTAGAGACAGAAGATGTTCGTCCAGTGATTCATAAAATGTTTGAACGGGTGATTTCCGATACGATTGCTGCTTATCGTGATCCTGAGTCTAAAGATCTTGCGATTGATTATGAGAATCTTCGTGAAGCATTGATTAAACGAAAGATCATCGATGAAGAGACAAGCATCGAAGAGATTGCGGGGCTTGATCCAAACAGCCTTCAAGATGCCTTGGTTGCGGATGCTTGGAAAAAGTATGAAGAGAAGATTGAGCCGGTGAAAGATGGTTTCCGTCGAGTTGAAAAAGAAATGGTTTTACATATGATTGACCGTTCATGGATCGATCATATTGATGCGATGGATAAATTGAGAGAAGGAATTCATTTACGTTCTTATGCACAAGAAAAGCCACTTCAAGCGTATGTCAATGAAGGTTTTGAAATGTTTGAGATGATGCTCAGTCAAATTGCAGAGAATATTGTTTTATTCTGTATGAATGTAAATGTAGAACATCAATAATTTTGAAAAGGTGATAAGATGGAAGTCTATGAAATAAATGAACGATTAAAGGAGGCTAAGCAGTCACTCAATACATTGGGTGACTCGCTTTGACGTTTCTTCTAAAGAGAAAGAAATTAAAGATTTGGAAGAAGCCATGATGGCCAGTGATTTTTGGGATGATCAAATAGCCAGTCAGAATCATATTAATCAATTGAATCGATTACGGGATATTGTTGATCGATTGAATGATTTGAAGGATAAAATAGAATTTGCTGAAGAAGGCTTGACATTGTTGTCAATTGACTTTGATGAGGACTTTAAGCTAGAAATTGAAGAGCTCCTCTTGACAATTGAGTCGCTTTTATCGGAGTTTTCAATTCTTGTTCTTCTCAATCATGACTATGATCAAAAAAATGCGATTTTGGAAATTCATCCAGGAGCGGGTGGAACAGAAAGTCAAGACTTTGCAGAGATGCTTTATCGCATGTATCGACGTTGGGCTACAAAAGAAGGATACAAACTGGAAGTTCTTCATTATTTAGATGGAGAGGAAGCAGGTATCAAGTCGGTAAGTATGAAAGTGACTGGGCCCTTGGCCTATGGTTATTTAAAGGCTGAAAAAGGGGTGCACCGTTTAGTTCGTATCAGTCCTTTTGATTCTTCGGGTCGTCGTCACACATCGTTTGCTTCTGTTGATGTTTCGCCAGAATTTGATGATTCGGTTGAAATAGAAATTCGTCCTGAGGATATTCAAGTTGATACTTTCCGTTCAAGCGGGGCAGGGGGTCAGCATGTGAATAAAACAGACTCAGCTGTTCGTATTACTCATTTAGAAAGTGGTATTGTTACAACTTGCCAAAGCGGACGCAGTCAGATTCAAAATCGCGAGGAAGCATTGAAAATGTTGAAAAGTAAGTTGTATCAAAAGCAAATCGAGGAGCAGGAACAAGCGATGGCTGCTTTAAAAGGGGATCATAAACGAATTGAATGGGGTTCACAAATACGTTCTTATGTTGCCCATCCCTATACCATGGTCAAAGATCATCGTACGGGAGAAGAAAGCAGTCAACTCGATGATGTTTTAGATGGTCATATTGATGCGTTCATCGAAGCATATCTAAAAATGATGGTAGAGGATTAGTATGAAAAAATGGATCAAAGACCTCACCCTCATAGCGCTTGGAAATTTCATCTTAGCTTTTGGCGTTTCAAACTTTATTTTACCTAATGATATTTTAACGGGGGGTGTTGCTGGTTTAGCGGTGGCGCTATACCCGTTTTTTCACATTCAATATGAAACGATGATTAATATTTTAATTGTGTCGTTTTTCTTTTTAGGTTTGTTGTTTTTAGGGAAGGAATTTGCACTAAAAACTTTAGCTAGCAGTATTTTATATCCTTTATTTCTAAGTCTTATGACTCTGTTTCCAATGGAGTTTTTTATTGATCCTCTTCTTGCCTCCTTGTATGGAGGGCTGTTAACGGGTGTTGGTTTGGGCTTGACTTTTATGACTGGAGCCAGCACAGGAGGGATGGATATTCCGCCTTTGATTTTATCGAAAGTAACAGGCATTCGTGTAGCAATTTGGATTATGTTTTTTGATATGATTATTGTTGCTTTGGGTTTGTATGCTTACCCTGTAGAAGATGTTTTAATTGGTTTTCTGTCCATTTTCACAACTACTTTTGCAGTCGATCGCATTGAGATGATTAAAGCCGATCGTTCGCGACAGGTTCTTATTATTAGCCCTCATTACCAAGATATTTTAAAGATGATTCATCTTGGGATTGATCGTGGCTCAACATTGATCCCAGCTCGTGGGGGTTACACAGATGAAGAAAGTCAAGTTATTTTAACGGTCGTGAGTTTACATCAGTATGCTGAGCTTGAGAACAGGGTGAAAGAAATCGATCCCAATGCATTTATCATTGTCTCGGATGTGAATAAAGTTCATGGCGATGGTTTTCAAGAAGACTAAGTTTCAATCAAATTTCAAAAACCTTATGCTATAATGTAAAAACAAAGAACGGAGTGTTGCTTGTGCTTCGATTAAAAGGAGTTTCAAAAAGATATAAAAATGGCGTTAATGCCCTCCATGCAGTTGATTTAGAAATTGGATCGGGGGAGTTCGTCTATATTATTGGACCAACCGGTTCAGGTAAATCGACCTTAATCAAACTTCTCAACGGTGAGGAAATCCCTACCGCAGGAGAGGTTCGTGTGGGGGAATTTAATGTTGGAAAATTACGTCATTCAAAGGTGCCGCTTTATCGTCGCCACATTGGTGTAGTTTTTCAAGACTTCAAACTTCTCGAAAGTAAAACAGTATTTGAAAACGTTGCTTTTGCTTTAGAAGTTGTCAATAAACCGGCGGAGCAAGTGCGACGTCGCGTTCGAGAGGTCTTAAGACTTGTGGATTTATCCGAAAAAGCAAATGCTTATCCAAACCAACTCAGTGGTGGTCAACAACAAAGGGTTGCGATTGCTCGTGCGATTGCAAATGAACCGATGTTATTGATTGCTGATGAGCCGACTGGTAATCTTGATCCGGATAAATCAAAAGAGATTATTGATCTTTTAGAAAGAATTAACGAGGAAGAAGAAACAACCATCCTCATGGTGACACACGATATTAATATCGTAAACCGCTTTAAGAAACGTACGATCGCTCTTGAAGCAGGTCACGTTGTTGCAGACATGAATTCAGGAGGCTATATCCAAAATGGGTAGAGTATATCGACATATTAAAGATGGTTTTAAGGGAGTTTTTAGACATTTTGCCTTGTCACTATCGAGTATTTCTTCCGTGACGGTAACATTAATTCTTATGTCTATCTTTCTCTTTTTAAGTGTTAATCTCAATGAGATTACACATAATATCGAACAAAGTGTACAGATCCATGTGCAAATTGAACCAGAGTATTCTACAGAAGAAGGCATCAAAGAATTAGAACGACGTATTGCCGATATTTCAGATGTTATGGAAGTTGAGTTTTCTTCTCGTGATGATGAGTTGGAGGCATTTATTGAAGCAAATGACTCAGAGGATGCAGAAGAACTTTATGGCGTATATCGTGGGGAAGAGAACCCTATGCTTGATGCCTTTTTGGTGACTGCTCGTTCAGGGAAGGTGATTCGAGCGATCGCTGAAAAGATTGATGATTTCGACGGGGTGTTCCGTACCAATTACGGTGGTATGGGGACAGCTAATTTTTTGAAAATGCTTGAACAGATTCGAAATATTGGTTTAATTATTGTTTCCATTTTAATGGTTATCGCAGTTTTTCTAATATCCAATACAGTGCGTGTTTCCATTCATTCAAGAAGGGAAGAAATCAGTATTATGAGAACAGTTGGTGCGACCAACTGGTATATTCGTTGGCCGTTTATTATTGAAGGAATGATTATTGGCTTTATTGGTTCAATCGTACCGGTGCTTATTTCGATCTTTGGTTATCGATATTTATACAATACAACTGGAGGACAGCTTTTCTCAAACATGTTCCAATTAATGGAATATAATCCCTTGAGCTATCAAATTTCCTTATTATTAACAGGAATTGGTGTTGGTGTTGGGGCTTTGGGAAGTATGTTTTCAGTAGGACGTTATTTGAGGTGGTCTCGTTGAGTCAAAAACTAAAGAAAATATTGCTGATTATTTTGGGAGCCTTTCTGATCCTTGCGAGTATTGGACCTTATTTCTCTGTTAAGGCAGAAACAAAGGCCATTGATGGTATTCGGGAAGAAATTCAAGAAAGTAAAAAAGAGCTCAAAAAAATAGAAGAGTCTAAACATGATATTAAGAAAAACTTAGCTGAGGAAACGGCAAAGTTAAAGGAATATCAAAATGAAATCAATAATCTTGAGAAAGAAATCGAAGATTTAAAAAGAAAAAAGACACAATTAGAATATGATATTAAGCTTCTTTTATCTAAAATTAAAGAACGTGAAGAAGCTATTGAGGAAGCTGAAGCGCAGGTGAAATCCTATCTTGTGCAGGCGCAATCTTCACTTCATGTAAACAGTTTGTTTGAATTTTTAATGGGAAGTGAAGACTTCGCAACAATGATTTTACGACTTGAGGGTATGAGTGCGATTAAGCGCCATAATGAAAAGATTATTCGTAAACTCGCAGATGAGAAAGCGGCTTTGGAAAGAGACAAATCGGCCCTTGAGGAAAAGAAAAAAGTCTATGAAGCAAGTGAGGAAAAACTTCAAGTTGAAGTCGAGAAAAAGAAAGCATATGAAAGTAAAATAAAACGAGTTGTTCAACAACTTGAGGAAGAAGAAAGAAAACTGGAAAAACAGGCAGAAAGCATTAATCATAAAAATGAACAGCAGGCTCGAAAAATTAAAGAAATTGAAGCGAAAATAGAGCGAGAAAGACAAGCGCGTATAAAGGCTGAAGAAGAAGCTAAGCGTAAAGCAGCTGAGCAGAGTGCTTCTGGAAACAGTGGTGGACAAAATGTATCCGGTGGTGGAAGTCCAAGTCAAGGAGCGGGAGGTTTTATTCGACCTCTTCCATCTGGGACATACTCGGTGACGGCTTCTGTTTGGTCTTATCCATGGGGAACGCCTCATATGGGTGTTGACTTAGGAGCAGCTCAAGGAACGCCGATTTATGCAGTTGGTAATGGGATTGTTGTTGCAACGAATGCGGGCTGTCCAAGTCCACATGGGAATAATATTGGATCTTATTGTGGTTATGGTTATGGAAACTTTGTTTCTTATATTGTCAATGTGAATGGGCATAATTATGGTATTGTCGCAGCTCATATGAGTTCTGTATCAGTCTCATCAGGGCAAGCTATCAGTGCTGGTCAAGTGATTGGACATGTGGGTAATAGTGGAAAATCGACGGGCTCTCACTTACATATTGAAACGATCAATATGGGTGGTGGAGGTTTAGGTGATGCATGGGCTCGTTGGAATGGTAGTATGAATTTTGGTACGGGCTCGGCATGGTCAGGTGGTCGTCGTTGTGATTTAGGCAGTGGTGTTCCATGTCGAATGAACCCACATAGTTTGTTAGGTATTTAATGTCAATAAAAAACCCGAAAGGTGAATTAATCAACTTTCGGGTTTTTATTTACTTTATGAATGATTTCTAAGACATCTTGGGGAGTATTTAGGAAGAAAACATGCTTAAAGATGTTTTCGGGTATAAAGCCTTCTTTGATTGCGTTTTCAATAAAAAGTTTAATACCATCGTAATAGCCTTCGAGATTGTAAAAGATGCTTATTTTTCGATGGAGACCAATTTGATGATAGGTAATGGCTTCGGTGATTTCATCCAGTGTTCCAAATCCGCCAGGAAAGGCGATAAAAAGATCGGAAAGTTCATCGAGTTTTGCTTTTCTTTCATGCATTGTGTTGACGCGGATCATTTCACTTAAATGAGGATGTGCTCTTTCCATATCTGCGATCACATTCGGTAAAACTCCGATGACATGTCCGTTATTTTCAAGAGCAGTATCAGCAATTATTTTCATGATACCGACGTTGGCTCCGCCATAGACGATTTCGTAGCCTTCTTGAATGAGGGCGAGTGTTAGTTTTTTGGCCTCAGTTTCAAAGATATCTCTTTTAGCTGTTGATGAGGCACAGTAGATAGCGATTCGTTTCATTATAAACCTCCATTTTAAAATTATAGCACGAGCCAAGAGTGAATTGAAGGTATAAATATGGTAAACTTAAAACATGTCTGAGGTGAGAATGTGGAAAATAAGAAAGATCAACAAAAAGTAAGTATAAAATTAGAAAGACATCGTTGGCCAGACGAAATCGAAAAAGAAAAACGTAGAAAAAGACAAAAAAGAGTTTTGGTGATAGCGTTTATCTTGTCTTTTTTACTTGGTTTTCAGGCAAACCGTATTTTCAGTCGACAAGATGTTTTGCCATCCAATTCAAAGCTGTCTCGTTTTGAAAGTGTTTACCAAGATGTTTTAAAACATTGGTATTTTATTGATGAATATGAAGATCCTGAAGAAATACTTGTGGATCATGCGATCAAGGGAATGCTGGAAGAGAATAATGATCGCCATACGGTGTACATGACTGAAGATGAAGTCGAGAAAATGACACAGTCTATCAATATGGATTTTGAAGGCATTGGTGTTCAATACCATGCTGGTGATTTAAATGTAGTCACTCGTGTCTTTAAAAATTCTCCTGCAGAAAAAGCGGGCGTACAAGCCGGTGATATTCTTTATCGAATAGATGGAGAAAAGGTTGAAGGTATGGAAAGTGATGAGATTCAGGAGAGAATCTTAGGTGAAAGTGGTACAAAAGTCAAAGTGGATTTTCTGCGCAAACAAAAAATTAAAGAGTTTGAAATCGAAAGAGGCAAAATTCAAGCTTTGGTTTGGGGAGAAATGCTTGATTCAGAAATAGCTTATCTTGAAATAAGTTCTTTCGGACAAAATCTCGATGAGGAAATTCTCTTATATCTTGATGATTTAAAAGGAAAAGGGGCCAAATCTTTAATCATTGACTTAAGAAATAATGGGGGTGGCTATTTAGCGGCTATTGAGGACATTGCACCGATCTTTTTTGATAAAGAAATGGTTGTGTATCAAGAGGATCATCGAGCAGAGAAGAAAAAATCATACCGTGTTCAGAAGAGTATTCGAGATGAATATAAGTTTGAGAACATCGTTCTTCTACTCAATGAAAATTCCGCAAGCGCATCAGAGGTTTTTGCTCTAGCAATGCGTGAAAACAATGGCTCGAAAATAGTAGGAACGAACAGTTTTGGAAAGGGAACGATTCAAGTTAATAAGCGTTATGAAGGGGGAAGTGCTCTTAAACTAACCGTTGGTAAATGGCTCTCACCAAGTGGCGAGAGCATTAACGAAGTTGGCATTGAACCTGATTATGAGGTTAAACTGCCCGATATCTTCTATCGAACAATGGTCGAATTAGAAGACAAAGTTCATTATGATGAGGTTCATGAGGCGGTTTCTTATGTACAGGATGCTTTAAGCTATTTGGGTTATCATCAGGGACGTGTCGATGGTTATTTTGATCAAGCAAGCTTAAAGGCTTTACAAAGCTATCAAAAAGATCACGGCTTTAAAAAGACAGATTATATCGATCAAGATATTTTACTTCAAATGTACAGCAGTGTTGTTTCGGATTGGTCATTGAATAAAAATGAGCGAGATATTCAATTACATAAAGCAATCGAGGTGGCGAAAAAGTGAGTCAAAAGTTTCAACTTGTGTCAGATTTTACGCCAAAAGGAGATCAAGGTCCTGCTATTGAAGCCTTGGTTAAAGGTTTACATCAAGGAAAAAAGGAACAAGTTCTCTTAGGAGCAACGGGTACAGGGAAAACCTATACAGTGAGTGAAGTGATTGCTCGAGTGAATAAACCTACTTTAGTTTTAGCTCATAATAAGACCCTTGCTGGGCAGCTTTATTCAGAGTTTAAAGAGTTTTTTCCCCATAATCGAGTCGAATACTTTGTTTCAAATTTCGATTACTACCAACCCGAAGCTTATATACCAGGAACTGATACTTATATTGAAAAAAGTTCGATGATCAATGAGGAGTTGGATATGCTTCGCCTTTCGGCACAAAATAGTTTACTGACGCGTCGAGATACGATTGTTGTTTCTTCGGTAGCGAGTATTTATGCCACAAGTGATCCGCGCTATTACCGCGCGATGCTTTATACCATTCGGGTGGGGCAAGAGATTTCGCGTGAAGATCTTATGCGAGACTTGGTGAATCGACAGTATTCTCGAAACGATATGGAGCAAAAACGAGGGACTTTTCGGGTCCGTGGTGATCTTGTGGAGATTGTCCCGGGTGACAGTGATGAAACGGTCGTTCGTGTTGAATTTTTTGGTGATGAAATCGATCGTATTGTGGAATTGGATCGTATTACACAAACGGTCAAGGGCGCTTTGAAGATCTATCATCTCTTTCCTGCGAATTCCTACGCTCGAGACATGGAGCATATTCGAAGAGCAGCCGATGAAATAGAAAAAGAGCTTCATGAACGTCTTGAAGTTTTGGAAAAGGAAAATAAACTTGTTGAGTATCATCGTTTAAAGCAAAGGACAGAATATGACCTTGCGGCTTTAAGAGAGTTTGGTATTTGCTCCGGAATTGAAAACTATTCGATGCACATTGATGGTCGAAATCCTGAAGAGAGACCGTTCACCTTATTTGACTATTTCCCAGACGATTTTTTATTTATTGTGGATGAATCACATGTTGCTCTTCCGCAAGTAAGGGGAATGTATAATGGTGATCAGTCCAGGAAACGAACTTTGGTCGAATATGGTTTCCGATTGCCGAGTGCTCTAAATAATCGTCCGATGCAATTTGAAGAGTTTGAAAGTGTACAGAATCAAACAATCTATGTCTCCGCTACTCCGGGTGATTATGAGCTTGAACAAGTGAATCATGATGTTGTTGAACAGATTATTCGTCCAACAGGATTGCTTGATCCAAGTATTGAAGTCCGTAAGAGCGAAGGACAAGTTGACGATCTCATGCTTGAAATCGAAAAACGGATTGAAAGAGATGAGCGTGTCTTGATCACTACTTTAACGGTGAAGATGGCTCAAGAACTCAGTAATTATTTATTGGAAATGGGGATAAAAGTTGCTTATCTTCATCATGAAACCAAGACTTTAGAACGAATTGAGATTTTAAGAGATCTTCGTTTAGGTCGATATGATGTATTGATTGGAATCAACCTTTTACGAGAAGGCTTGGACTTACCGGAAGTGAGTTTAATTGCCATTTTAGATGCGGATAAAGAAGGCTTCTTACGTTCTTATCGTTCACTTGTACAGATTGTGGGAAGGGCAGCTCGAAATGAGCATGGTCATGTTATTATGTATGCCGATCGAATGACCGACTCTATGCGTAAAACGATTGAAGAAACGGAACGTCGTCGTGAGATTCAAATGGCTCACAATAAAAAACATGGTATCACACCGAAAACTATTAAAAAGGAAATTCGGGATGTTATCAGTGGTAAAGAAGATGTTTCGATTTCAAAAGAACTTGAAAAAGCGAAGCGAAGTCCACGTGAGCTTGAAGTGCTTATTGAACAACTTGAAAAAGAAATGCGTGAAGCAGCAGCGATTCTTGATTTTGAGAAAGCGGCTCAACTTCGCGATGTTGTCTTTGAATTAAAAGCAGAGCTAGGATAAAAGATTGGGGTTTTCCCAATTTTTTATTATTCATTTTGAAAGGTATCTCAAGCTTTGCATGCTATAATTATAAGTAATGGAGGCGTCGAAGTATGGAAAATCAGAAAATTGTGATTAAAGGTGCAAAAGAAAATAATTTAAAAAATATTGATGTGGAAATACCAAGAAATAAATTCATTGTAATGACGGGTTTATCGGGTTCAGGTAAAACATCTTTAGCTTTTGATACGATCTATGCCGAAGGGCAAAGGCGCTATGTGGAATCATTAAGCTCTTATGCACGCCAATTTTTAGGAAATATGGAAAAACCACAGGTTGAATTAATTGAGGGTTTATCGCCATCGATTGCGATTGATCAAAAAACAACCAGTAACAACCCACGTTCGACTGTGGGAACAGTAACAGAAATTTATGACTATTTGCGCTTGCTTTATGCACGTGTAGGGAAGGCCTATTGTCCAAATCACGAGATTGAAATTTCATCACAAACAGTTGAAGAGATGACCGATCGAATCATGGGTTTTGAAGATCGTGCTCGTTTAGAAATTCTTGCGCCTTTAGTCAAAGGGCGTAAAGGGAGTCACAAAGAACTTTTTGAAGATTTGAGAAAAGAAGGTTTTTTAAGGCTTTATATTAATGGCGAAATGCGTAGCCTTGATGAAGAGATTGAACTGAACAAAAATCAAAAACATGACATCAGTCTGGTCGTGGATCGTATTATTAAAAAAGACGACAGTCGTTTTCGAATCAGCGATTCTCTAGAGACCGCTTTGGAATTTGGTAGTGGCGTTGTGAATGTAAAAGAAGGTGAAGAAATTCATGTTTTTTCTTCAAACTTTGCTTGTCCACTCTGTGGCTTCAGTATCGCATCGATTGAGCCGCGTTTGTTCTCTTTTAACTCGCCTATGGGGGCATGTCATCACTGTAATGGTATTGGCTATACTCAATCAGTGGATTTAGATTATCTGATTCCTGATCCCTCGCTTTCAATCAGTGAAGGCGGTATTCGCTATTACAAAAATATTGTGAATACACAAAATATTGAG
>JASLJD010000044.1 GCA_030152625.1 Erysipelothrix sp. | reverse complement strand
AAATTACAGTTAATGCACCACATGGGGGTATCTTTGTCATCTTTCTTGTTTCCAAGCCTTTACTTTATCTTTTATATATTATCTTGGGTTCTTTTGTCAGTGCAGCCTTGATGACTTTTTTCCTAAAGGATAAATCTTCATGAGAGTTTCTTTGAAGTGAAGCCAATAATTGGTCTCTAAATTTCTATGTTTGAAATAGTGAGGGTTGATTTCTGTATTGCACAGGGGTCAATCCTTTTAATTTGCATGAAATGCTTTCATCGTTGTAGGCTTGGAGATGCTGATGTATCTCCTTTTCTCAATTTTTTAAGTTCTTAAACAGCGATTCTTTTCTTATAGGATTTTAGGGAATGAAATGATCAAGCGATGTTAGACAAAGCACATTGAATAATTTTTGACGAGAGACTTTTAAACTCAACAAGATTCTCAAGAATTCATCTATTTTCTGATCTTTTCATTTCAAAAATACAGCTTCATTATTTGCCACAATCAATCAGTGGAGCTACACTTTTCTTGGAAGGTTTTTTTTTCAAACTATGGGATATTTTGTGATTACGGCAATTCATCGTAAAATTTGTTATAATAGATAGGCACAATTACAATTAGAAAGTAGAAAATGGATATCTCAATCTTTGGCTGCTAAGTGGAAATAAGGGCGAAAGATGATATAAGACGATAATGAGCCAAGGATTCGGCTCATTTTTGAGTGCCTAGGTTCAAATTTTGAGAAGTTTATTGAGGTGAGTGAAATGAAGAAATTGATAAGAAAAATAACAAATAAAATAAAACAAGCTGCAGTGGTGGTGCGTGAGAATGTGCTACTCTTGGCTCTAATTGGTTTTTCAGCGATGAGTGATTGGATTTTGAGGGTCTTAACCGTAGGAGGGGCTTTTCGATTAAAACCTCTTATCACAACGATTGCTTTTGTGTTAATTATTAGTTCCTTAATTATTTTGTTATCGAATCAGCAAAGAAAACATGTTTATACGGTCTTTTTGATTTTGTTTTCCTTGTTGAATCTTTCCCATTACTTATACTACACACATTTTAATACCTTTATTTCTGTGGGTATTTTTAAACAAGCAAAACATTTAACAGAAATGAAAAACAATCTTAGTAGCACTTTTGATTGGAAAGCATTTCTCTTCGTAATCCCTGTGCTTTTATATTTTTATGTGTATAAAAAGGATACGCAGAATAGATATTCTGAGTCACAAACGAAAAATTACAGTGTGATGCTTGAAGTTGCAAGTGTGTTCACATTGGGTCTTGCTCTTTTAGTAGGGGTTTCTTTTACGCTTACGGGTACCGACATCAGTCGAATTCAGAAACAATGGAATCGTGAGTATCTTGTTGAAGAGTTTGGAATCTATTCCTATTCAACAGCAGATTTTATTAAAGTTGTGACGGTTCCGAGAACAGTTGAAGCAGATTATGAAGATTATGCCGAGAAAGTGAATGACTTGGTTGCTTATAATACAGAAAACAAGCTTAAAAACCAGTATTCCAATGTTTTAGAAGGTAAAGATCTTTATGTCATCCATTATGAGAGTGCTCAGACATTTGCGATGGACTTAGCCTTTTCGGATGGAGAGGTCACACCATTTTTAAACCAACTTGCTAAAGAAGGTATGTTTTTTGAAAATTTCTATCCACAGCATTCTGTTGGTACCAGCAGTGATACAGAATTTACATTCAGTACGTCACTCTATCCAATCAATAATCGTACGGTATTCATTGATCATGCGGATAAAGATTACAGCACGATTCAAAAGATTTTATCCGAGAAAGGCTATCATGTCATGAGCATGCATGCGAACAATGGTGGCTTTTGGAATCGTAACATCATGCATGACACCTTGGGTTATGATGAGTTTATCGATAAACAATATTATGAAATTGATGAGATTGTTGGTTTAGGATTAAGCGATCCATCTTTCTATAAGCAATCGGTTGAAATCTTGAAGAAACGAAAAGAAGAATTGGATCAGCCGATCATGTCCACCATTATTTCCCTATCGAACCACTATCCTTTTGATGAATTGGATGTCTATGGTGACTTTGATACGGATTATCTTGAAGATGCGGAAATTGCCAATTACCTGAAGTCTTTAAATTATGCAGATCAAGCTTTGGAACTCTTCTTTGAGGAGATGGATGAAGCGGGTCTCTTAGATAATGCAGCAGTTGTGATATATGGGGATCATCATGCCAAAATATCGAAGTCCGATTATGAATTGGTATATAATTATGATCCGGAAACAGGTGAATTCCTTGATAAGTCGGATGAGAATTATGTCGAGATCAACAATGCTTACTTACGTCAAGTTCGCAAGACACCGTTGATTATTTGGACCAAAGACGGTTCGATGCAAAAACGAGTCTTTGAACCGACAGGAATGATTGATGTTTTCCCAACACTTGCGAATATGCTGAACATCAGTAATCCATATCAGATGGGCCATGACATTTTCAATGTTGAAAACAATAAAGTCATTTTCCCTAATGGAAGTTATTTAACGAAGGATTATTTCTTTAACTCTTCCAATCTAGCAATCTATGATATGGCAAGCAATGAGGAAATCATGAAAAAAGATGAGATATCTGAAGAGATCCAAAAGGAAATTGAAGAAGTGAGTGAGGCTTTGGAGCTTTCATCAAAGATGATTGAAAACAACTTGATAAAATATCATGAAAACCGTTCAAAAGTAGAGTAATTCTTTAAGGTCTCCCATTTCAATTGGGAGCCATTTTCTGAGTGCTAAAAAAACATCAAATATTATAGCGTTCAAGAAAAATCCTGTATAAAGATGGTGATAAGATGAGAGATAAAGAAGAGAAGAATGAAGGTGTTGCCTAGGCAACGCCTTTTTTTAATGCGATAACGATTATCTTTATCAAGGAGGGCGTATGAAAAAATATTTATGGATTGTATTATCTCTATTCTTCTTGGGCTTGGCTTTTTTAGGAGCTTTTCTTCCCCTTTTACCCACGGTTCCTTTTTTACTGCTTGCAGTATTTTGTGCATCCCAAGGATCGGAACGTTTAGAACGCAAAATAAGAGAGAGTTCTTTTTATCGAAAACATCTTGAAACGTATGTTGAAGAGCGAAGCCTGCTTTTGCCAACAAAAATAAAAATATTATCGTTTGCTTCAATCTTTTTAGCCCTGGCTTTTTATTTTTCGAAGTTTTTCTGGGCTCGGATCATCATTTTAGTTTTTTGGATCAGTAAAATGATCTATTTTATCTTTTTTATTGAGACGAAAAGAGAAAAGGAAGGGATTGTTTATGATTGACCGTCGTCTTTTAGATCTTGTTGAGGAAAGTCGATTTTATACTTTTTGTATTTTGCTTTTGAAAACGAGCAGTTTGCTGTTGAATATTCTTCTAATTCAAGCACTTCTTGACATCTTGTTTTCCCGGACATCTTTTGATCGCTTTGTGCTTTTTTTAATTTTGAAAGCCTTATCTTTATACATGGAACAAAGGCTGGCAAGCCATTATTCGACTGTGGTTAAAAAAAGCTTGCGTCAAAATATATTTACACACTTATTTCAAATTGAAACAGACTATCAAAAAGAACTGACGACTTCAGAGTTGGTGCAAGTGAGCTTAGATGGGGTTACGCAATTAGATGCTTACTACCATCTTTATATACCACAGTTTTTCTATAGTTTACTTGCACCTATTATCCTCTTTCTTGTTTTGAGTCGTTATCATTTTAAAATTGCTTTGATGTTATTATTGGCTGTACCTCTGATTCCGCTTTCCATTGTATTTGTTCAAAAAATTGCTAAGAACTTATTGGATAAATATTGGGGACAATATACTCAATTAGGCGATACCTTTTTAGATCGTCTTCAAGGTCTTTTAGCGATTAAAATTTATGAGGCAGATCAGAGAGCTTTGAAAGATTTGGATCGAGAAGCGGAAGATTTTCGTTTGGTAACGATGCGGGTTTTAATGATGCAGTTGAATTCAATCTCTGTGATGGATTTGATTGCTTATGGAGGCAGTGCCTTAGCGATGATTGCTTCAGTAAAAGCTTATCGAGCTGGAGGTATTGATCTTCGGGCATTTGTTTTCATTGTTTTGCTTTCAGCTGATTATTTTATCCCAATGCGGCAATTGGGTTCCTATTTTCATTTATCGATGAATGGAGTAGCTGCCAGTGAACGCATTCATCGTTTCTTAGCCATACCAGTCAAAGAGAAAAAAATAATCAAAGATTGTGAAACTGAGACCTTGCATTTTGAAAATGTGAGTGTTTATTATGAAGGGTTTCAAGCCACAGAATCCATGAACCTGCAAGTAAAACGGGGCGAGTATCATGTTATTGTGGGTGAAAGTGGTTCGGGGAAATCCAGTTTAATGAAAGCATGTCTTGATCTTGTCGAATATGATGGCAAAATCTCTTTAGATCAATATGATTTAAAGGACTACCATTTTCGAAGACAAATGATGGCTGTTTTAAATCGTCCCGATCTTTTTAACATGAATCTGTATGAAAACATCTGTCTTGCTGTGCCTCATTCAAAAGATCTTTGTCAAGCTATCTTGGAAAGATTGCACCTCGATCATCTATCTTTAGATCAAGATATTTATGAAGACGGTCGAAATTTGTCAGGCGGAGAGAAACAGCGCATTGCTTTTTCACGTCTTTTATTGAATCAACGTGATTTTTATTTACTTGATGAGATTACATCGAATGTGGATGTTGAAAGTGAAACCATTATTTTGGAAGAAATAGAAAAACTTGTGGAAAGAGGAAGTGGCGTTCTTTTTATCACACATCGTCTTAAAAATGCAGAAAAAGCCGATCAAATTCATGTTTTTAAAGAGGGGCGCATCGTAGAGAGAGGTAATCATGAAGATTTGATGCTCGCTAAAGGGGAGTATTATCGTCTCTATAAGCAACAAGAGGAGGTTGAAAATCTTGCTCACTAAAAAACGTTCGACCGTTCAAATCATTTGGCGTTTATTGTCTTTTTTAAAACCCCTAGTCATTGCAATGGTTTTTGCAGTTTTATTCGGTGTTCTGGGTCATTTATCTGCTAGCTTTATTCCCTTCTTAGCCACTAAAGCTGTCTTAGGTCAAAATATGTGGCTGTGGTTTATTTTGTTCTTAGGCGTTTTTCGCGCCGTCTTTCGATATTTAGAACAACTTTTAAATCATCATATTGCTTTTCGTATTTTAGCGGAGATACGTCATCATGTTTTTGCGAAAATGTCCGAGCTTGCACCAGCTAAAATGGAAGCAAAAAACCAAGGGGATCTCATCAGCATGATTACATCGGACATTGAATTAATTGAAGTTTTTTATGCCCACACGATTTCACCGATTCTTATCTTTCTGATTTATCTTTTGATCATCTCAATGGTGATGCTACGCTATTCTTTTTGGGCCTTTGTCATGACGCTCTTCGCTCATTTTTTGATTGCTTATCTCATTCCTAAGCGATCCAATCGCTATTCGCGTGATACCGGTTTACTTGCTCGAAATGCACAAGGCGATCTCAGTTCAAATGTTCTCGCAAGCATCTATGGTCTTTTTTCCATCAGCCAATTTGAAATGCAAAAGAAACAAAAGAATATTTTAAAAAAGGATCATGATCGTTTATCGAAACACCAGGCGGAGCTTAGAATGAATTATGCTAGCAATTTTATGGCTGTTGATCTGAGTATTTATTTTATTGCGTTGATTCTTTTGCTTTTTCATCGTGACTACGAGCTTAATTCTTTGATCCTGATGCTGGTTTTATATTTGAATTCTTTTGGTCCTTCGATTGCCCTGGCAAATTTAGGTTTTGATTTGCAAGAGACCCTTGCAAGTGCTGAAAGAATTGTGGACTTCTTAGATGAAGAAGCAGAGATTGTGGAAAGTCCTGCTCCTATCGAGCTGGATTCGTTTAAAACCCTCACTTTTAAAAACGTCTTTTTTGCTTACGAAGACGCCATGATTTTAAAAAACATTAACTTGGAGATTAAACGTGGAGAAATTGTCGGGATTAAAGGAAAAAGTGGCAGTGGGAAATCGACTTTATTAAAACTAATGATGCGTTTTTGGGATCCGAGCGAAGGGGATATTGAAATGAATGCTTCTTCTTTAACTTCTTTGAGCCTATCTTCTTTACGATCCTTGCAATCGCTGATGAGTCAAGAGGCTCTCTTATTTGAAGACAGCATCCGCTATAATATTTCTTTTAATGATCCTCGTTTCAGTGATGAAGATGTGATGGAAGCGGCCAAAAAGGCAGCCATCCACGATCGTATTATGCAACTTGAAAATGGCTATGATACAGAGCTGGATGAGCTGGGAGATAGCTTATCATCTGGAGAAAAACAACGGATCAGTCTTGCGAGGATGTTTCTCTTTAACCGAGATCTTTGGTTGCTCGATGAACCGACTAGCAACTTAGATACTTATCATGAGGCTTTGATTTTACGTTCGCTTGTCGAACATCGAAAAGATCAAACAATTGTTTTGGTTTCCCATCGAGAAAGCAGTCTTGCAATCTGTGATCGTGTCTTAGAAATGAAGAATGGGCGTTTGATCGAAACAGAAAAGGATTAACTTGTTATAATAGAGTTTAGAAGGAGAGATAGCATGGATATTGTTAATTTTCGTGACTTTGGCTCATACAAAACAGAACAAGGTCCCATGAAAGAGGCTTTATTGTATCGAGGGGCATCATTGTCCAATTTGAGCAAAGAGGCTATGCAGACTTTTACCGAAGAGCTTAAGATAAAAACAGTGATTGATTTACGTTCTTCTTTGGAAGTAAAAGCAGAACCCAATCAAAAAGGCAATTATGCCTACTATCATTTAGATATCCTTAAAGATATGCATCAAGACAGTGCCGATCCCAAAGATTTGATTGCGAAAAGTTCAGATTCCTCAGCTTATGAGAACATGAAAAAACTTTATCGAGAAATCATTTTATCGCCACATGCTCAAGCCATGTATGCTCAAATATTTGATCTCTTGTTAGAGCGTGAAGGAGCTTTTTATATCCATTGTTCAGCCGGTAAAGATCGTACTGGTTTAGCTGTTAGTTTTATTTTAAAAGCTTTAGGCGTTTCGAGGGAGGATATCTACAAAGAATACCTAAAAAGTAACGAAGCAGCCGATCAGCAACTTGACTT
>JASLJD010000008.1 GCA_030152625.1 Erysipelothrix sp. | reverse complement strand
TTTCGTGAAATTTAAACACAAGCCATTCAATCCTGTTGTTATTTGGGCATGAAAACGATAGAATTAAGACACGAGGAGGAAGGTTTGAATATGTCAAAATCAAAGAAACTTAAGATTGTTACAATCGGTGGTGGAAGCAGTTATACACCTGAACTGATGGAAGGTTTTATTGAGCGTGCCGATCGCTTAGATATTGCAGAATTATGGCTTGTAGACATCGAGGAAGGTCGCGAAAAGCTTGAGGTTGTTGGAGCAATGGCTCAAAGAATGGTTGAAGCAGCAGGTCTCGACTGGGAAATAAAACTCAGTTTGGATCGAAGAGAAGCCTTGAAAGATGCAGATTTTGTCACAACTCAATTTCGTGTAGGGCAACTGGATGCTCGAAAGCTTGATGAGCGTATTCCAGCTAAATACGGCCTTTTAGGTCAAGAAACCAATGGTGCCGGAGGAATTTTTAAAGCATTCCGAACGATTCCGGTTATCTTAGATATTATTGAAGATATGAAAGAGCTTGCTCCCAATGCTTGGTTGATCAACTTTACCAACCCAGCGGGAATGGTTACCGAAGCAGCGATTCGCTATGGTGGATGGGAACGTACAATTGGTCTTTGCAATGTTCCGGTTGGTGCAACAAAACAAAACCATGAAGCCATGGGCTATGACTTGCATGATGACAAACTCTTTATTAAATATGCCGGTTTAAACCATTTTCACTGGCACCGTGTATGGGATGTTGATGGACGTGAAGTGACGGATGAACTAATCGATCGTCTTTATCATCCAGAAAGTGAGTACGCAAAAGAAAAACTGCAAGAGGTTAAAAATATCAAACCAATTACCTATAATTATGAACAGATTAAAGACTTGGGAATTTTACCGTGTGGATACCACCGTTATTACTACATAACCCGTGACATGGTTGAAGAGCATCAAGAGGCCTTCCAAAAAAATGAAACACGTGCAGAGGTTGTGAAAGAAACGGAAGCTGAACTCTTTGAACTTTACAAAGATCCTGAGCTTGATTATAAGCCGGAACAATTAGAAAAACGTGGAGGAGCTTATTATTCCGAAGCCGCCGTTGAATTAATTGAGTCGATTCATAATGACTCCCGTAAAGTAATGGTTGTCAGCACACAAAACAATGGAACGATTGTGGATTTGCCTTATGACAGTATTATTGAGGTTTCCTCAGTCATTACTTCTCATGGTCCAGAACCGTTTAACTGGGGTCGTTTCCCAGCTGCAGCACGCGGACCACTTCAAATGATGAAAGCAATGGAAGAAACAGTCATTGAAGCAGCTGTAAGCGGAAATTACAACACCGCAATGCATGCCTTTACGATCAATCCGTTGATCGAAAGTGGTCAATATGTCAGAGACATGTTGAATGAAATGCTGGTTGCAAACAAAAAGCATTTACCACAGTTTAAAGAGACAATTGAAAAACTCGAAAAAGAAGGCGTCAAATTCGAAGGTGCTTAAAACTTAGAATTTTGTTATAATGAGCAAGCATCAAAAGATGCTTGCTTTTATTTTAAGAGGTGAAAAGAATGAAAATGATCGTTAGTGATTTAGATGGAACTTTGTTAAACGATGAAGTGCGTGTAAGTGAGAACACCCATGAAGTCTTACAAATGCTCCGTCAAGAAGGTTATAAAGTTGGTATTGCCACAGGTCGCCCCCTGTTTTCTGCGAAAGCATCGGTCCCTAATTTAGAGGAAGATTACGACTTTGCAGTAACGAATAATGGCGGGAATGTTTATGATTTTGAAAAAGGAAGCGAACATGAACAATATCCTTTATCCGGAGACTTAGTCTTAGAGATTCTCAAAAAATTCAAACCATTGGGTGCTAACCCAATCCTATATTTAGATGGTATTATGTATACAGAACGTGAAGATTTCTATAATCGTCGAATCAAAGGCATGCTCGACATAGACTTTGTTGAAGACATGGGAGATTATGTTCGAGAAAGTCATCCGAAAATAATCTTCAGTGCAAGCGAAGAAGTTGTGGATAAGATGGTCGCCTTAAATGAGGCTGAACCCGACTCACGTTATAACATGTTTAAATCCCAAGCTGAATTGGTTGAGTTTGTAGATCCGCGTGTTAATAAGGAAGTGGGTCTTGAACATTATTGTCAAGAGCATGGCATCGACTTATCCGAAGTCATTGCTTTTGGTGACAATGACAACGACTATGAAATGGTGAAAGCTGCTGGGGTTGGTGTTGCCGTAAAAAACGCAACAGACAAAGTAAAATCTGTTGCGGATTATATTACAGATAGCAATGAAGAAGAGGGCGTCTATCGATTTTTAGTGAATTATTTCAGTGAATAATCACGCTTTCCCTTCCACAATCGCTTTGTTTTTTTGGTAATCAAAAGAAAAAATAAGTGCGTAAAGAAGATCTAAAACCAATTGAATGGCGCTTCGTGATGAAAACGACGCCATTTTTTTCATGAGTTCCTCTTGTGCAGGAACTTGAATAATCTCACTGGCATATTGGCAAAGGGGGTTCATGTTCGGACCGGTGATGAGAATGACCGGGATATCTCGCTTGTGAAGTTCTTTAATGATCTGCAAATTATTGATGCCCTTCCCATAATAAGAGATCATCATCACGACACTCTCATCATTGTTTTGAGTATAAGCTTTGATGTGTTGAAAGCCTACTTGTGTTTCCAAATGGCAATCGCGATGAATGCGGTACATTTTATATTGAAAATCTTGCGCTAAAATTAAAGACTGTCCCGTCCCATAAAGATAAACATGTTTTGCTTTATTGATTTGTGAAGCAACACGAACTAACTGCTGAAGATCTAAATGCTCGTAGGTATCTGTGAGCGACTGAAGGTTTAGATTTAAGATATTTTTTACGATTTTTTCGGGGCTTTCGTTTTCTGTAAAGGGTAAGTTATCCTCAACACGCTGTTCATCAATATAAAAATGACTCATTTCGCGAGCTAATTCAACTTTGAATTCAGGAAACCCCTCGGTATGCATTTTCTGGCAAAAACGGGTAATGCTTGAAGCACTCGCGTAGGTTTGCTCTGAAAGTTCATGAATGGTCATTTTTGTTGTTTTTTCAGGATTGTGTAAGACATAGTTGGCAATTTGCTTCTCGGTATCTGAAAAATTTTCTTGTTTTTTAAGACGATTTATCAATAGCATAAAAATACTCCTTTTTTATCTTGTCAAATATGAAACTTTTATGTATAATAGATGAGGACTTGGAGAATTGGCCGAGCTGGCTGAAGGCACCATCTTGGAAAGGTGGCGAAGCTTTACGGCTTCCGTGGGTTCGAATCCCACATTCTCCGCCATTATATTTTGTATAACGATCACCACAGAAAGTGGTGCTTTTTTTATATTGACTTAATTATATCATTATGGAGGAAAAAATGGGAACAGTTCTTACAGATACATTCTATTCTAAAGTTTTAGGCATTGATTGGAATTACAGTGTTTACATTCCGGAAGATTATCAAAAAGGTAAATCGGAACTATGGTTTTTAATGCATGGTGCGAATGGACATCAGTTGAATTTTTTAGAGCGCATTGATATGAAAAAACATTTGGATGCTATAGAGACCAAGGATGTCTTCGTTTTTGTCGATGGTTTCAATAGCTTTTATCTTGATGGACCCGGGATTGCGATGGAATCAGCATTAATGAAAGATTTGATTCCTGAGATGAAAGAACGTTATGGAAGTTCGGCTATCAACTTAGCGGGAATATCCATGGGTGGCTATGCTGCGCTTCGTCTTTCTTTTAAATATTCGAATTCTTTTTCAAAGGTTGCCGCGATCTCCCCGGCAGTTTGGTCTGTAATGAAAGAAGGAACTGCAACCTACCATTGGCATGTTTTTCGTGATAAAAAGGGGCAATTCGATCATGAAATGTGGTCTAAAGAACATCCATCATCCTATTTATCATCTCTAAAAGATCATCAAACACGTTATTTCATCATGACTGGTAAGCAAGATGAAGCGGTCGCTTATCAAGAAGTTGAAAAACTCTATCATGACATGAAAAAAATGAATCTTGATGTAGTCTATTGTTTAGATGAAACAGGAAGCCACGCTTGGCCGTTTTGGGATGTAGCGATGCAAAAAATGCTTCAATATTTTGAGGATTAAAAAAACAAGCCATATGGCTTGTTTTTATTTTTCTGTTAAGGCAATCCACTGATCGATGCGATCTTCTACAATCGCTAAGCTTGACGACCAAAATTCGGGGTTTCTCAAATCGATTCCTGCAATCTCGGCAACATCTTCTGATGCAGATGTGGTGGTTGCTTGGAGGAGTTGACGATATTTTTCTACAAAATTTTCTCCTTCTTCAATGTATTTTCCATAAAGCCCAAGAGCGAAAAGACCGCCAAAAGCATAGGGGAAATTATAGTAGCTTAAACCTGAACTATAGTAATGTGGCTTGCAAATCCACATATATGGATGGTAGCTGCTTTCATCGATGCCTTCACCATAGCTTCTCTTTTGTGATTCAAGCATAATCTCTTGCAAGTCCTCGCTGAATAAAAATTGATTTCTCCGTTGATCAAAGACTTCTTTTTCAAAAAAGAAGCGGGAACTAATGTCAACAACAATTTGTGCCAAATCAGAAATAGAATTTTCTAAAAGTAAAATTTGTTCTTCAACACTTGCGTTTTCTAAAGAATGCTTTAAGACCAAGTTTTCACAGAAAGTTGAAGCTGTTTCCGCAACCGGCATGGTGTAAGAGGTGTTGAGAATCGAAAGGTCTTCGATCAAATATCCATGGTATGCATGGCCCAGCTCATGAGCAAGGGTGATCACATCGGAAATGCTCCCCCCAAAGTTTGTCATGATACGACTTTCTTTGATTTGTGCTTGGTTTGAACAGAAAGCGCCCCCGCGTTTACCTTCTTTTGGTAGGTAATCAATCCAGTCTTCATCAAAGGCTCGTTTGGCAAGATCGCCTAAATCATCGGAAAAAGCATAGAAGCTATCTAGGATAATTTTTTGTGCTTCTTCAATGCTGTAAGTTTGACTGCTCTTTCCTATCGGTGCAAACATGTCATACCAAGGCAGAGCATTTTCATGACCTAAAAGTTTAGCCTTGTGTTGGAAATATTTTCTAAAAACAGGGAAAGAAGTTTCCATCGCATCGAAAAGAGCTTCCAATGTTTCTTTTTCCATTCTTGATTGGATGAGTGTTGCCTCTAAGCTATCTTCATAGCCTCTTAAATCGTTAATGACGTTGACTTCTCCCTTAATACTATTAAGAGCAAAAGCGACCGCATCATCCATTTGTTGATAGAGTTCCAATTCTTTATAATAAGCCTCTTTACGAATGTTGGGATCCTGATGGTATGCGAAATTTCGCAGTGAAGTCATCGTATGCATTTCGCCTTGGAATTCAATTTGTTCTGTGGAAGTGAGATGTCCTTGAAGCTTGGACCAATTACTGGAGGCGTTGAGCTGCATTTTGGAAATGACCTCTTCGATGGCATCATCCAGTAAATAATCGCCTTGCTCAATCATTTCTTGTAGAATAAAGGCATGTTCCTTAAGATACGGTTCTTCATCAATCCAGTTTTCAAACTTGTCTTTATTTTGAACTAAAAATTTTTGAACACGGGCATAGACGGAAGATAGCGTACTGGCTTTTTCAGAAAGCAGGCCATACATTTGATGACTTTGACTATCGGATGCGTTGACTGATAAGTTTAGGTTAGCATAAGAGAAAAGAGACTTAAAAATCGTCTTAAATTCCGCATCCAATTTTAAAAAGGAAACGAGATCCTCTTTTTCATTTAGGTTTTCTGATTGTTCTTGCATTTTCTCGATGAGTTTATCAACTTTGTTCAAGTCTTTCTGATAGTTTTCATCATAAGCTTGATATAGACTATCTAATGACCAATTGTATTGCATAAAATCGTCCTTTCTTTTTTAATAAGGATATTATAGCACACATCCTAATTATATAAGCGGAATAAAAAGAGATGATTTCAACTTTTCTTAAAAACTTTTGAAAAAGAGTTGACAGAAGTGTAAATGCTTGGTATTATAATCAAGCGTTCGAAAAGGAACGCAAGAGAGTTCTTTGAAAACTGAACAGGAAACGTCAATTCAGATAAGAGTAATATAAAGAAT
>JASLJD010000123.1 GCA_030152625.1 Erysipelothrix sp. | reverse complement strand
CAAAACTTTCCGAACGAAAGTCACAAAATTTAGCACCAATCATTAGATAAAAACTGGGTCTTAAGACAATATCCGCTTGATAGTTTGATTGTTGATCCCACAAAGCTTCGACTTTCTCTTTATAATCGAAATGACTAGCCTCAACAGCCACAGCATCTTTGCTTTGGATACGATTAAAACCTTTATAGTCAATCACACAAAGATGCTTTTCATCAATCATAGAAGAAAAAATATAATGATGTTCAGTTGCATACAAGACTTGAGGAGAACTTCCCATTTCCTTCTTTGCAATAGCTTGCGCTTCTTCAAGTTCAAAAGTCCGAGATGTATCCTGAGTTCGAACTTCCGTAGAACCACTTGCAATTGCCCTCACTTTTTGTGTTTGACTATCTATGTCAATATGCACTTCAACACTGTCTTTACTTGCACCACTATCTAAAGCCTTTTGCACCGCCTCTTCACGGATTTTTGCTAAATCCTCCTTACTTGGATTAGGAATGAGCCGCTCCACAATATCTTGTACCATGGCCAAGGCCACACCAATCGAAGAGATCACTTCTGCATGCTCTGGAATTTCCCATTCTAAATTCAATTTTTCTGAGGTATGGATAATCAAGGAAGCAGCACCACCACCAACCCCTACCAAACGCATATTTTCTTTTTTCAAGCGATATTTATCACTGAAGTAGTTGATGACTTTTTCAATTTTATGAAAGGAGCAATCAAGCATTGCTAAAGCAAGTTCATCAACAGTCCAATTGATTTCTCTAGCTAAGATCTCGATTGCCGCTCGCGCAGCTTTGCGATCACCATAGGCAAAATGTTCCTCTTTTACTAAAGCGAGCGCATTGGCAGCACAAGTATTGGTAATGGTGATCTTCTTACCATTTTTCAAACGAAGTCCTACATAATCCTTAGGGTCATTTTCTTTGGGCTGAAAGAAAAAGACTTCGGCCCCTTCTATTTCATGAACATCCGTAAAGCAAGCATAGTCCATTCCAGCAATATGAGCACTTCGCGGGCCAACATCGATAAGGCCCTTTTTTGAAGCACGAAGCATGCTTCCTCCACCAATCCCTAAAACTTTCACATCCAAAGAACTGACAAAGGTTTTAAGATTGCCAACACTGGCATAATCAATGGCAGGTCGACCGTTTTTGATAACGCCAATATTTGTCGAGGTGCCCCCTACTTCAAAATAAAGACCATTCGAAGCTTGAAGATACATCATCGAACCCATAACACTCGCAGCAGGTCCCGACAACATTGTTTGCACTGGACGTTTTCGAACTTCTTTCACATCCATAATACCGCCATCGCCACGCATCAACATCAACGGTACTTCAATTCCCATATCCTTAATACGCTTTTCCGTTTGATCGATCGCCTTTAACATCTTCGGCATAATCGAAGCATTGACAAGCGCTGTTTTAGTTCTTCTTGAAAAACCATACATTTTCGAGAGTTCTGAAGCCTTGCAATAATAGATTCCTGCTTCCTTAGCATAAGAAGCAACAAAATCTTCAAAAGAACTGTCATCAACTGCAAATGCACTGCTGATGACAAGCACCTCTGCCCCCTGATCTTTACTTTCTTGAATGAGCGCTTGAATATTGGTCTTATTGAAATCTTGTTCTGCAATATAGGATGGTAATACCTCGATCTGCTTTTCTTTTGTCAAAGGAATGGAACGAATATTTCCCTGTTTCCGAATTAAGTACGAACTGATACCTTTTTGTGATCCGGTAATTAAAGCAAGCTTCGCAACATCTCCCTCCAAAAGAGAATTGGTTGCTTGTGTTGTGCTGTGAGCCACAAAAACAACATCCTCAACATCTAAAGAATGCTCTTCTAAACATTTTTGAAAGGATTGAAAGACACCATCAGCAACACCATAAGGACTGTCGTGTGTTGTTTTGACTGAGCTTTTACCTATAAGACGATGACTCGAATTATCAATCGCCACTGCTTTCGTATGCGTCCCACCCACATCAATACCAATGCGTATAGCTTGTTTCATCCTAAAAACCTCCAAAGAAAATATATGTTAACATTTCTAAAACAAAAGCAATCACAAGACCTGGAACCAAAGCCAAACGCATATAATCTTTGGCATCCAGTTTCGTATAAGACAGTCCCCATGCAATCCAAGAGGTTGTCACATCAAAATGTCCCATACCAATCATAATCACAATAAACAAACGATAAAGAAATGATGTCGGATAGGCCATCGGACTCTGTTGAATCACCTCCAAAACTGCTGCACCACATCCAATTAAACTCATCGGACCGCGAAACCAAGTAAAAATTGAAAAGAATGCAAAGAACAAAGTTAATGCAAAAGGTGAGTGGGGAATCACATTCCCTAAGACCACATTAAAATAAGGACCTGCAAACTGTGCTGAGGCATTGAACATTGATAAAGCCATCCAAAAACCAACCATCGAGGCCGTGTCCTTAACCCCATCTGCAAATAACTTGGAAACAACTTGCGAAGTGGACATTTTCTTTTTTTCAAATAGATCACAAACTAAAACAGCAAAAACACTGGCAATAATAAAACATACGATTGTTGGTAGTTTTAAAATTGCAACACCAATCACCGGTATTAACGGTGTTATCAAAGCCAGTCTCGGCATTGTTTCATCTCTATCATAATAGCTAATTGCCCACATTTTTCGATTTCCTCGTAAACGAAGATAAATTGCCGAGGAGAAAGAAACAATCAGTAGCATAATGACAGCAGATAAATAGCCAAAAGGAGCGTAGTCTAAAAAACGATAGTTCGGATCAGAAAAGAAAGCTTGGTACTGTGTAAAATTGACAGGGTTTGCGAAAATACCGGCAGCAACAGAACCCGTAAAAGAGAAAAGAGCGATGTCTTTGGGAATACCTATCGATAAAAGAATCGGTATCACAATAATCGCAATGGATATCACCGCCCCCGCCCCTGACATGGAGGAAAAAATCAGACATGTAATCAAGTTTACGATGCTCAAAACAATCACTGGATTATCACCCGACAATTCAATACTTCGCGTAATAACCTCCTTAGCAATACCTGTTTCCAATAAAACTTGACCAAAAAAAGCTCCGAAAAAGATATTGACCAAAACGCCACCCCACTTTTCAGGTGCCGTTTGAAAGACTCGGTGCAAAGCATCCAGTAGGGGGGCGCTATCCTGTGGGCTTTGAACTAAGGAAAAACCCACAGGTAGCAAAGTCCACAATAGAGACATCGCAACAAAACCAATCATTAAGTTTTTACCACGATACGCATAGACCGCAAAAGCTATAAAAGATATTAATAAAATGATTCCAATCGCAAAATCCATCTTGATCCCCTTACTCTTTCCTTTTAAACATCAACTACTTTGACAGATGAATAATCTCTAAACACTTTTGTAAACGATCCACTGGTATTTGCCCTGGCGCTGAAGAAGAACGACCCACACCAAAGGTCATTGATGAACCAAATATTTCACCAGAAATACGACTGATCGTTCCCATCGACCCCATCGACATGGTAATAAGTGGACAGCGGGCGTGATTTTTAGCCATGTCCAAGCTAGCCGCCAACAAAGTAAGAACATCTTCTTCACTTTGTGGCATCATGGCTATCTTGCAAATGTCGGCTCCCTTATCTTGCATCATGCACAATCTTCTAACAATTTCTTCATGAGAAACCGTTTGATGAAAATCATGGTTACACATGATGACAGTCAAACCATGATCGTGCGCTAAATCAACAAGCTCAGAGACAAGCTTATCAGGCATAAACAACTCAATATCAAGCATGTCACAAGCTTGCTCCTTAATGAGTTCCTGATATATTAAGGCGTATTCTTCATCACTGATATCAAGCACTCCACCTTCTCGATACGATCTGAAAGTAATTAAGAAAACTTTTTCCTCGGATAAGGCATGCAATTCTTTTGCAAGCAAAGATAATTCTTCCGTTTCTAAAACATCCTCATAATGATCAATACGCCACTCAATCACATCACAATCTAAGCTGATTGCATACTTGAATTCATCAAGAATCTCCTTTTTACTCTTTGCAACAACCGGAACGCAGACTTTCGGCTTGCCTTCATTAAAACGAACATTCTTCACTTGAACTACATTCATCTTAATATTCCTCTCCTGTATCCACAACTACTTTGTAGCGGAAATACATCAGCAAGGCAAGTAAGAATCCGACAGCCGATATTACCGTATCAAAAAGCATGATGCCCCTTGGATTTCTTTGTACAATTTTACCAGAAATAACTGGAATTAGATAGGAAGCAATGCTGCCAAAAGTATAGAAGATTCCTGTGATAGTACCCTTTCCTTGTGGAAACATTTCTCCCATGACTGTAAGCCCTAATTGCATCACACCACCAGCCGCAAAGAAGCCAACCATAGCAGCCCCTATCTTAAGTACGATAGGCTGAGGGAAAAGCCACATCAGAGTAATCGAAACAAACGACATGAAAGTATACGGAACGACAAGATAAATCGGACGCACTTTCGTAGCTAAAACCGCTGTAACGGCAACACAAATTAATGAACCAATCGAATAATAAGAAACCAACAAGCTTGAAGCGGATTCAGACATCATCGCAACTTCTCTTCCATATAAGGAAATATATTGACTGATTAAATAAAACGTTGCTTGGGATACAAAGCCATAAAGAATAAATGCAATCCCGTCAATATGCATTTTAGCTGGCTGCTTGATTTTGCTGACAACTTCTTCTTGATTTCCTTTTTCCACAACATTTGCTTTTGGAAAAGGAAGTTTAGAAAGCAATACAGCATTGACAACCAGTAGAACAATACAAACAACAAAGGACCAACCAAACCACATTTTATTTTTACTGATAATCGCAATAATGATTGGTAAAATAAATTGACCGATTTGAACTGCAGCTTTAATCAAAACATTGGCTGTCCCTGCCGCTTGAGGAAAGGATTCCATCAAAGCTGGATATGTTCCTGAATCAAGACATGAATTTGCAACACCGGCTAAAATGGCAAAAAACATTGCTAAGCTTAAATTTTTGCTCAGTAAAATTCCTGCAAAAAAGATTGCGTAAATCAGCATACCTAGATAAACAAACGGTCTTCTTCCAAGTTTATCGGATAATTTCCCCGAGATATAAATAGCAATCAAGCGACCAATTCCAAACATCGCAACAACACCTGATACTCCAGCAACATCGGTGTTCCACTGAGCACTTAAAGCATCAACATTTTGCATCAGAATTAAAACACCCATACCATGAACCACATAGTTTAAATACAAACTCATCCCTGTTTTCGTATATTGATTTTTCATTTTCTTCCTCCTAAATTTTAAAACAATTTTTCTTTGACATATTCAACAGGCATGTCTTCGCCTGTAAAGAGTTTAAACGCTTCTGCCCCTTGATAAAGCATCATACCCAATCCATTAATGGCCTTTTTCGCACCATGTTCTTTCGCAAACTTAAGGAGTTTGGTTTCTCTTGGCATATAAACAACATCCATAACAACAAGATCGCTTCGAATCATATCTGGGTCATTGATTAAACATTCATCTTCCAAAGGTTTCATGCCTACCCCTGTCGCATCAATATAAATGGAACTTTTCGCAAGACAAGCTTTAAATTGTTCTTGATCTTCAAGTGAATAAAGACTTGCTTTACAATCGGTTGCTTCATTGATTTTACGAACCGTTTCTTCGGCATTTTCAAAGAATGAATCTTTTCGGTTTAAAATAAAAATTTCTTTTGCGCCATCTAAAGCTGCTTGGATCGCAATCGCCGTTCCAGCTCCGCCTGCTCCTGTGATTGTCAAGCTACTTCCTTTTATTAAAACGCCTTCTTCTTCTAAAGCCTTCATACTTCCGGTTCCATCGGTAATATGACCCACAAGATGTCCTTTGCCATCTTTGTTGACAACGGTGTTGACAGCTCCAACTAATTTCGCCGCCTCAGATATCTCATCTAAGTAAGGAATAATCGCCTGTTTATTTGGCATTGAAACATTCGACCCACGAATCCCTAATGCCCTCATCCCTTCAACGGCCTCTTTTAAATTTTCATTGTCGACTTCAAAAGCCATGTAACTATAGTCAAGGCCAAGTTTTTCAAAAGCCAAATTATGCATAGTCGGACTCATGCTATGTCGAATTGGATCAGCCATCAATCCAATTAATAATGTATAACCTGTTACACGTGGTAGTGATTTATTTTCCATTTTTCATTCTCCTTTTCATTTTTAATTGATCGAGTACTTGAATTGTTTGAGCGATGTCACGCGCTTCTCGTGTTCCTTCCATAATCCTTCGTGCTGTTTTCGAGTCGCCGATGTTTTTAATCATGACTTGATTTTCAAGACCGTATTTTTCAAGTTCTGTCATCATCGGAGCGCTCGCACGCATCCCTAAGCAAATAAAACCTAAGTCAAAATCTAATTTTTCAATCCCTGTTTGGCTTTCAACATAAAAACAGTCGTTCTGCACTTCTACTAACTTCGTGTTTGTATACTGCTGAACACCATGTTCTTGCATCATTTCATTCATCGCTAAACGTGTAATCAAATCTAAGTCTTTCCCAATTTCCGATTGCATTTCCACAATCGTCACAGATTCCGCACGATTCGATGCATAATGCTCAACGACATCTAAACCAACAGCTCCCCCACCGATAACCACAATTTTTTTTCCTTCGAAATCATTGAAGTCTTCCATATGATTTAAAACATCTGAAATTGTGAAGACCTTGCGATCTTTCTGAGATAAGGTTTCACTTAAACCTTTGATGGGTGGTAACAGTGGTTCTGCACCACTTGCATTCACAATTAAATCCGCTCCATGTTTTTGAATATTTTCAATCCTAGCTTCTGTCTCGAGATAGACATGAATGTTTTCCAAACTTGCAATCCTGTTTTCCAAATACAGCACAAATTGATCAATGCGAGTCTTATCGGGAAAACGAGCAATTTCATGAGCTAAGCCACCTAAATACGGCTTTTTCTCATAGAGGTGAACTTCCGCTCCCATTTCAGCCGCTGTACAAGCCGCTTCGATACCACTTGTTCCAGCGCCAATCACAACAACCGACATCGGCGAAGACAAGACATAGTCCTGATGACT
>JASLJD010000114.1 GCA_030152625.1 Erysipelothrix sp. | reverse complement strand
CTGGTCTACCTTTTGATTGTGGACATACGAAAATATGCTGCCCATGAACAATTGGAGCTTTTGGATGATCAAAGCAACAGCTACCATTATTTGAATGGTTTACTGAAAGGCATTCATCCTTATATTGATGAAAGAGAAACCGTCTATGCGGAAAAAGTCTTGAAACGTTTAAACATTGTGGTGAAAGATGATGTGCGGAATGATGAAATCATGTCTGCTTTAATCGAAGAAATTCGAAGCATGCTTCAAAAAGAGGATTTGCTTTTTGAAGAAGAAAAGCTCCTCAGTGATTTAAAGAATCACTTTCAAACCTTGATTAACACTCAAGAAGCCCGACTAGATGAAGACACTTTTATTCTTAAAGAAGTGCGAGAACGTTACTTTGAATATTATAAGGTTGCGGAAAAAATCGGAGATATTTTTGAAAAGTATTTTAAAAAGCTTTCCGTCGAAGAGAAAAGTTATTTGACGATTTATCTTTTTAAAAATCGGAAACGATCGAAAGAGAAAAAACGTGTGATTGTTGTTTGTGGGACGGGAAAAGGTATCTCAGCGCTTCTTGTCACGCGCATCAAACAGGTCTTTCCCCAACTCGAAATCGTCGATACGATGTCCTATTATCAAATTGAAAAGGATCGTTATCCTCAAGATATTGATTTTATTATCTCAACCTTAGCCCTTCCTGAAACAAGGGTGCCTTCGATTCATATATCCAGCATTCTTACGGACCAAGATATTCGTAAGTTGCATGATTTCCTCGATGAACATTATGAAAACATCAATACCCAAAGAAGTGCCGTTTCTGAAAAACTCGAAATGGATGAGCTTGAACAAATGCCCGATCGTTTGTCCATGCAATATGCTTCAAGCTTAGTCAGTAAGGTTATCTTACGTCTTATCGAGGTCGTTACGGAAATGCAAGTGGACTATCCCATGGACTATGAAACCATCTTAGCCTTAACGATCCATATGAGTTTAGCGATTCCAAGATGGTATGAAGACAATCCACGAGATGAAAAATTTGAAAAAGAATTTTTGATTTCAGTTAAAAAGGAACATCCTTCACTTTTTAAAGTGATGAGTCATTATTTTGATGAAGTAGAAGATATCTTGATGTTGGAGATTGGCTATTCAGAACGTTATGCCATCTACCAATACATTTTAAAAAGAAGAAAAGAAATGGATGATAAGCATGAAAGAAGCCCTGAATAAAATTTTAGAAAAAAACGAAATTATTTTTAAAACTTCCGAAGCAGAAGCGATGTTTCTCTCGCATATGGAAAGCTTTTGGAAGCGCATGGAAGAAAGAACTTATTTAGTGGAAGATGAGAGCATGTATGCAGATATTCTAGAAGAAATCGATGAAGAAAGTTTAGCGATTGCTGAAGAGATCGTAGAACCCAGTTTTCATGCGATCGATGAGGAAGTAAGTTTTATGGAACTTATTTTAGTCGCAACTCATATTCAAGTGAATAAACAATAAAAGGAGGAATTCGTTATGGAAAAAGAACTGACTATTGTTATTGGACATCGTATGGGGAAAGGTGAAGCCGTTGCCCGTGGTATTGAAAAGGCTGGCGCCAAAGCCATTGTCATCCCAGGCATGGCCGCTGATATGAAATTAGGCGATGTCATGAAAGAACATGATGCCGATTTAGGGATCAGCTTTTGTGGCTCAGGGGGTGCGGGTGCAATGACCGCTCAAAACAAATATCAATACAAAGCCACATCGCATATTCGATCCATCCAAGCGGCGGTTACGGCCGTTGAAGAAGGTTATGAAGTCATCGGTCTTGGCTTTATGGATGTAGAGGAATTGGGCGAAAAAGTAACCCAAGCTCTCATCAAGAGGCAAGCGCATGACTGAACAACTTCTTCGCAGTGAAATCATCGAAGTCATCATGACCGAAAAAGGGGAAAGCAAAGAAGACATCGTTGCGAAGGTTTTTCGAAATGTTCAAAGAGAAATTTATCAAATCCTTGAAAAACCGATTATTCAGGTCGAAACAGAGGAAGTTTACTTTGATGAAGTTCACGAAGTGGAAAAGGAGAAAGGGGTGTTTTCAAAGGGGAAAAAAGAATGGTCGATTCAAGTACGCATCTTGTTACGTGTTAAATATTTAGAGATAGAAAAGGAGCATTAATATGGATTTCAGATTACTTATTTATTCCTTGATTGTCGGTGCGATTGGCGGGGGAGCGATTGCTGCTGGCGCATCAAGAATGTTTCATGCCCCAGAAAAACAAAGTATGGGTGCCTTTCGTACCTTGGGAGAAATGAATGCTTGCAACGGTGATCCCATTTCACACTTTTCATTTGGACTGGGGTTCTTCTTCAACGCAGCCGCAACAGCCTTAGCGAGTGGAGCGCTTACGCAAGATGTTTTCCACCGTATTGTACCTAACTGGTCAGCCGCAGCGGTTATCACCAAAAATCGTCAAGAAGAAAACATGGTTCATAACCCTGCGAAGATGTTTGTTGCAGGAACTGCGATCGGTGCTGTTGTCGTTGCGTTCTTAAACACAGCTGCATCCCTTGTCCCAGATAAACTTGCGACCATTGGCCAAGAAATTTTAGGACCTGCAACATCCTGGCTGATCAACCCTGTCATGCCGGTCGTCTTTTGGCTAGCAGCAATTGATGCAGGCAAGACAACAGGTATTTGGTCAACGGTTCTTGGGGGTATTTCCGGTGTTGTCAGTGGGAATGCTTTACCAGGGATTGTCTTGGGTATTCTTATCGGAAAATCAGCAGAAGAACATGGTTATGACAGCAATGTTGTGAAAATCTTGATTGCCATTGTCTTTGTTGTCTTCTTTGCAATCGCTTATTTCCGCGGATTTTTCCAACAGTTAGGATTATAGGAGGTTCGACATGGAAAAGAAAACAGTTCAAATCGAAAGAAAAAAGACTTTTATGGATTCGCTCAATGATTTTCTCTTGAAAGATTCCTCGTTTATTCTACTGGTAATGGCCGCCGCCGCGTCCATTTTCGCAGGAACCTTTCTCTTTATACGCTATAACACCGGTGCTTTTAACGAAATTGCCATCGTTCAACTTTTAAAAGATGGTCTTGAAACCGGCGATTACTCCGGAGCAACGGGCTTTGCCGCAGGTTTTCTTATCGCAAGAATTCTTGAAGGACCGCTCGTTGGTGTTTTAGACATTGGTGGTTCTTTGATGACCGGAGTTGGGATTGGGATTCCTGCCTTGCTATTATCGCTGGGCTTTGATCTTCCTTTCAGTAATTTTGTCTTTGCCCTTGCTTTTGGAGCCTTTGTTGGTTTCCTTATCGGTGCTTTGATCATGCTTGTTCGTAAAACTGTACCAGAAGGTGTTTCCGTAGGGGGCACAGAAATCATGATGGGTGCAGGGAATGCAGCCGGACGCTATCTTGGCCCGATGATCATTATTGCAGCCGGTCAATACAATCCTTGGACAGGTTTTGGTGCCATTCTTGGAGCCGTTGTCTTTTATAAATTTGATAAAGAAATGACCGGAGGCGCTATTTTAGGAGCGATGCTCCTTGGCGCAATATTCTTATAAGAAAAAGGCAGTCAGACTGCCTTTTTCAATCAGGAGTGAAGTCAATGAAAACAGTGATTAAACAAGTCAAAACAATCGATGGAAAACGCCAAGATATTCTGATTGAAAAAGATCGCATTCTTAAAATTGCCGATCAGATCGAAGAAGAAGCGCGTATTATCTCCGTTTCCGATGATGTCTATGTCTCTTCGGGCTGGATCGATCTTCATAGCCATTGTTATGAAGGCTTGGATCTTTATACCTCCGATCCAGATCAAATCGGGATTGAAACAGCTGTGACAACAGTGGTCGATGCTGGATCCTGTGGGGCAGATAATATCGGAGACTTTTATGAGCGAAGCCAAAATAAAAAGACCGATATCTTTGCTTTTATCAATGTTTCAAAAACAGGTATTGTCGCTCAAGATGAATTAAGTGATTTAAAACGTATTCAAAAAGAAGCGATTGAAGAGGCCATCGAAAAATATCCGGGTTTTATTGTTGGTATCAAAGCTCGCATGAGTCAATCAGTGATTGGTGAGAATGGTTTAAAACCTTTGATCATGGCCAAAGAAATTGCCCGTGAATTAAAACTCCCAGTCATGGTGCACATTGGTTCGGCCCCACCACGTCTTGAAGAAATTCTGGATGAACTTGATGCGGGGGATATTGTCACTCATATCTATAATGGGAAAGCCAATGGGATTTTGCGAGAGGATCGCATTGCTGATTTTGCCTTTGAAGCTAAACGTCGCGGTATTTATTTTGATATGGGCCATGGGACCGATAGCTTTAATTTTGAAGTCGGCGAAAAGGCGATGGAGGCTAAACTCTATCTTGATACAATTTCCACCGATATTTATGAAAGAAACCGTGTGAACGGTCCGGTCTACGATCTTGCAACAACAATGAACAAAGCGCTTTATTTGGGCTATGACTTAGATGAAGTCATTAGAATGGTGACAGAAAAACCGGCTGAGATCTTGGGTCTTGAAAAGCGTGGCTTATTAAAAGAAGGTTATAAGGCGGATCTAAGCTTTTTCAAAGTCGAAGAGCAAGCGATGGATTTGATCGATTCAAACGGAAATAGACGTAAACAAAGTCAAAATATTCAAGCAGTAGGGGTGTTTAAAGATGGTCAATACCGTCCAATCTAAATTAGGAATCAGTAAAATTATCAATGCATCGGGGAAAATGACAATTCTTGGTGGTTCGATCGTTTCAGATGAAGTTGCGCAGGCTCTACAAGCCGGTTCACAAAACTTTTATTTGATGGAAGAAATTGTGGAAAAAATGAGTGCTTCTTTAGCAGAAAGTTTGGAACTTGAAGCGGCTCATTTTGTTTCCAGTGCTTCTTCAGGGATTGCGCAAACTGTTGCGGCAAGCATTGCCCAAGATCGCTATGAGGATATTTTAAATCCTTATCGTGAAGAAAATCGTAAACGTGAAATCATTATCGCTAAAGGGCATATTGTGGATTATGGGACCAGTATTGAAGTGCCGATGCGCATGGGTGGGGCTCATATTGTGGAAGCAGGTTTTGCGAATGCTTGTTCAGTCAAGGATTATGAAAGCAAGATCAATGAAAACACAGCCGCCATTCTTTATGTTGTCTCACATCATGCCGTGCAAAAATCGATGGCAAGCTGTGAGGAAGTTGTTCGTTTAGCTCAAAAACATCAGCTTCCGATTATTGTGGATGCTGCTGCGGAGGGTGATTTAAAAAAATATGTCGCGATGGGGGCCGATGCTGTGATTTACAGTGGAACCAAAGCGCTTGAAGGTCCGACCTCCGGTTTGGTTTTGGGGAAAAAGGAATTCATTGAAAATCTTCGCTTACAATCTCAAGGCATTGGTCGCGTGATGAAAGTAGGAAAGGAAGCTATTTGGGGTCTTTATACAGCGATTATGCGTTATTTAGAACATGAAGATACCAGCCTTTCAGAGCAAAAAGAACGTTTAGAAAACTTTAATGAAGCCATGAATCAAATCGAAGCTTTGGAGACGGAAATTCGTCAAGATGCAGCAGGAAGAGCTATTTTACGTTCGGTCATTCATTTTGCGGATATTAATGAAGCCAAGATGGTGGCCCAAGCTCTGAAAGAAGGCGATACCAAGGTTTATACACGCGATTACTTTTTGAATGAAGGTCAAATTGAAATCGATATTCGTGATATTAACGATGAGGAATTAATGTATATTCATCATCGGATTAAAAAGGAAGTTGAGGCGTTGAGAAATGGAAACAATTAAATTTTTGAAAGATCGCATTTGTTTGAATGTATTGTCTCATGATGTCGAGAATGCAAAGGCAATTTATGAAGCGACTGAAGGCCATGTTCTTGTGGGGATGCTTTCTAAAAACTACGCAAGTGTTGAGGAAGCAGTCCAAGCGATGAAGAGTATTGCCGATGAAATCAATCATGCGGTTTCGGTGGGCTTAGGTGCGGGTGATCCTAATCAGTGGAAGATGGTTTCAGAGATTGCGAAAGATCTTCAAAGTCCGCATGTGAACCAAGTCTTCACAGCTGTGCCTTATACTCGGGCACTGATTGACAATGAAAATATTTTAGTGAATGCACTTGTGGGTCCTAGCGGTAAGCCGGGCTATGTAAACTTGGCAACAGGGCCATTGAGTTCAAAAACAGAAGGAACTGAAGTAGCGGTCCACACAGCCATTAAAATTTTAAAAGATATGGGCGCTAATTCATTGAAGTATTTCCCAATGAAAGGTCTCACACATCTTGAGGAATACCGTGCAGTTTGTCAGGCTTGTGCTGAGGAGAACTTTATCTTAGAACCGACAGGTGGCATTGATTTGGATAATTTTGAAGAAATTATCTCGATTGCCCTTGATGAAGGTGTTCCGAAAGTGATTCCTCATGTCTACTCATCGATCATTGATTCCGATACCGGTTTAACCCGTATCGGTGATGTGGAAACTTTATACAGCATTATGAAAAAAGTGCTTGCATAAAAGCATTAAACATCCTTTTTACTTGAGAGAAGTGAAGGGATGTTTTCTTTTTGTTTGGATGTGAAGAATCTGTGATAAGATAAAAGTATTCAAGTGTAAAGGAGAACAGTATGAAAAATCAAAAAGTATATCATGATGATGGGCAGGAAGCCTATTGCCAATTTTGTGTCGGAAGCGGTCCTTTAGCGTATCGCGATGGGCGTAAAAAAGAGGTGATTTGTTCTCGCTGTAAGGAGCCGTATCGTAAGAAAAATGGCTTTTGGATCTATCAAAAGAGCAAGGCTGATCAAATGCGTGGCTTTCAAAAAAAGCTCTTTAAAAATCCCAAACTAAGCATTCAAAAAATCAAGCGATTGGCTTGGCTTATCTTGATTGCGCTATTTTTTATCTTTTACTTTTTAGATCGTTTTTTCCCAGGGGAGTATCGGACAGCCTTTGGATTAATCGTCATGGTTTTGTTTTATCGAGTTGGAGGTGCTTTGTTACGCGAGCGCATGAGTCAAGGAAAGAAGCCAAGATCGCAACAAGCTAAAGATATTTGTTTTCGCTGTGGTGCGGATATGAAAGATGCTTTTTATTCGATTGATTACTGTGATTATTGTTATCTTGAACTTCAAGAAGAGGAACGGTTTCGTGAAGAGGAAGCAGAACGAAGTCGAATAAAATAATCGCTTCATGTAAAGAAAATTGCGCTAATAAAGATGGGATCCTAAGAAAAAGTAGTATGCGCGATGATTCAAGCTTGTAAGCACTTGATCAGATGATTACACTACG
>JASLJD010000039.1 GCA_030152625.1 Erysipelothrix sp. | reverse complement strand
AGCGGCTGATGGTGAAGAGGCTTTGGACCTAGCCCTAAGAGTTCATCCCGATTTGGCGATTTGTGATATTCGGATGCCGAAAATGGATGGCATTACTTTTGCTCAACATTTAAAAGAAATTGTACCCGAATGCCGTTTGATTTTTCTAAGTGGTTATTCCGATAAAGAGTATTTGAAGTCCGCGATTAAATTGAATGCGGTTGATTATTTGGAAAAACCGGTCAATATGCAAGAATTGAATGCCTTACTTTTACGAGTTCGGGATGAATTTTCATCGGAAATTTCCCGTCTAAACCGAAAAAACAAATTACAATCTAAAATTGATTTGAGTCATCAGTACCTTTTGAACAGCATGATGAAACGGATTATCGACGATCAAGAATATGATCAGGCTCAATTTGCGGATCTTTTAGAGCATATGGGTCTTGATTTTCCATTTGGGCGTCAATATCGAACGGTTGTGATTGAAAATAAGAAGGAGCCTTCTTATCAAAGCTTAACGCAGTCTTTAAAAGATTTAAAAAGCATGGAAAAGATGTCGATTTTAATTGCGGAAAAAGATGATGATTTGGTGATTGTTCATACGGATGAGGTCTCAGCCTTGCGTCTTAAAAAGATTTATGATGATCTCTTAGCGCAAGAAAAGGGGTCCTATGAGGCAGGGATTGGCGCCTATGTGGATTGTTTGGAAGATCTTGAAAGTTCGTATCATGATGCTAAAGAGGCGATTGCTTGGTTTGGTTACAAGTATCCAAACGAACTTGTTTTTGATGATGGTAGCGGGAGCACCAACAGTGCGATTCGGGATACAGAACGGTTCATTTCTGAAAACTACGATGAGAAAATAACCATTCAGGATATTGCGGATGAAGTTTATCTTACCCCCCAATATCTTTGCAAGGTTTTTAAAGATGAAACAGGGACAACCATTAATAATTACATCACCGATATGCGTATGGAAAAGGCGAAGGAATTATTGATGGATCGAAATCTCAAATTGTATGAAATCGCAGCTCAAGTGGGTTATCGTGATCCGAATTATTTTACCCGGGTTTTTAAGCGTTATTTTAAAATGAGTCCTTCTGAATATCGTGAGAAAAACAAGGTGTGATGCATGCGACATTTATTGGATAAGATCAAAAATAAGTGGAAATTAAGGGACAAGTTGCTCTTGTCCTTTTTACTCTTGTCAAGCATTGCTGTTTTAACGGTCTCTTTTGCGATTTATTGGCGTTCTTCCCGCGTTCTTATTGAGAGGGCAGAGGATTCGATGTTGAAGTCGATGAAGCAAGCACAAAATTCAGTTGACTTTCATCTTAACAGTGCCCGAGATATTTCCAGCATGGCTTATTTGGATACGGAACTGAAAGATTTGATCAAAGATTTTAAGCAAGCGGAAGATCGCAAAGAGAAGTTTGAGAGCTATCGTCGTCTTCAAAACAAGGTGCGCACTTTATCGATGAGTCGAAATATTTACAATATTCGTCTTTATGTGGACGATACTTATGTGCATCTAATGGGGAAAAATCAAATACGAAGTGAAGATTACATCAGTGATAAGATTTGGTATGCGGATGTTTTGAATGAGCAGGGTGGTGTGGTCTGGCTTCCGACATATCATTATCAAAAGGGAAGTTATGAGGATGAAAGTTTGATATCTTTGGTTCGTATGATTCCTGATGAACGCCAAAGTGAAGATCATTTGGCTATTTTAATGGTCGATATCAATGAGAAAGTTTTCAGGGATATTGTGGATCAAATGTCGATCAGCCAGGGTGCTGAGTTGTATTTGATGGATGTGCACGGTTATGTCATCACTTCCAATCTGGATGATCGAATCGGGACTTTTGTACGAAGAAGTGACTATATTCCCTTTGAGAGTCGTTATGCGAATGGGAAACGGAATATCAAAGAGGGACAGAAAGAGTCGGTTTTATTCCATGTGCGGATACCGAATATGGATTGGCAATTGGTCTCGTTGATGCCACTGAGTGCTGTGACCCAAGATGCGCAAGCGATTTTAAAGTTTATGATTGTTCTTTTGCTTTTTGTGGGGATTTTGTCCGTCATTTTCTCTTTGCATCTGTCAAGTGACATTACTTATCGTTTAGAAGATTTATCTCGGAACATGGATAAAATTAAAGAAGATAATTGGGATCTTGATATTGTGATTGATTATGATGATGAAATTGCGGATTTACAAAGAAACTTCTTATACATGACTGAGAGTATGCAGCGTTTAATCAATGAGAAATACCAAGCTGAAATCGATTTGCGTAAAGCTGAGCTTCGAGCTTTACAGGCGCAAATTAATCCGCATTTCCTGTATAATATCTTGGATATGATCAATTGGATGGCGATGCGACAAGGTGCTGACGATATTAATTATGTTGTCGCAAAATTAGCGAAGTTTTTCCGCTTGTCTTTGAGTTCTGGAAAAGAGATGATTCCTATTGGTGAAGAATTGGAACATATTCGTCTTTATGTTGATATTCAAAATGTTCGTTTTGAAGATCGGATTCGTTTGAATATGGAAATTGATGAAACGGTTCTTGATTACTATACGGTGAATCTGATCTTGCAGCCTTTGCTTGAAAATGCCATTATGCATGGAATTAATGAGCGAGATGATAAAGAAGGTTTGATTCGTATTGTTGCTTATGAAGACATTGAATCCATTGTTTTCAAAATCAGTGACAACGGTGTTGGAATGAGCGAAGAGGAATTAAAGCATTTAGAGACAGGGGAAACAAGTGGTTATGGTGTCCGGAATGTAAACGAGCGTTTACAACTTCGTTTTGGTCCGGAATACGGTTTACAATATGAGTCTAAGAAAGGATTGGGAACAACGGTCACCGTTCGCATCCCAATTATCGATGAGGTCGATGAAGTATGAAAAAAATCAAAGTAGAGGATATCAGTCATCAAGGCTATGGTGTAGCCTTTGATGAAGGAAAAGTACATTTTATTTGGGATGCTTTACCGGGTGAAGAAGTGATGGTGCAAGTTCTTGAGGATAAAAAGCGCTTTGCGATTGGGAAAGTGATCCAAAGGGAAGGGAAGAGTGAGGCGCGAATTGAAGGTCAGCAGCCTTATCCTTACGCTCCCTTTATGCATGTGAAAGATGAATACAGAGCAAAGGTGCTTCAAAAGCAATTACAACGTGTCTTATCTTTGGATTCATTGCCGCCTTTTCATCTTGCCCCTAAAACGATG